>CAZGCF010000044.1:0-7957 GCA_964524095.1 uncultured Campylobacterales bacterium
TTATCTCTTCTATCAACTCTTTCTCACTATATAATGTAATTTTAGAAGCCATCAGCTCTCCTTGTCGTATAAATATTTTTCATTGTACGACTTTTTTAAAATTTTGTCAACTTAAACTCTCTCTACTTTTACCTTAACTTCCTGATAACAAGCACTTTTTCCCATAAGACTCATAATAGGAGGAGTTAAACGGTTAACACCTGGTGTTCCTGCATAGATCAGTACTGAATCGGCTCTTACATCATTACATACCTTTACAGGCAGTTCTATCTCACCATACTCTGAACTCACTTTTACCACTTCACCATCTTTAAATCCAAGTTCAGAGTTAAGCAAAATATGAGTTTCACGTCTAAATTGACTATTTAGAGAGTGCTGACTTTTTGGTGTTAACAGCCAAAGCCCCTCTTCTTCATCATCAAAATCATCTTCAAACTCTTCAAGAAACTCAAAATTTCCACTATCTGTCTCAAACTCATCCTCATAAGGATATTTCTCATAGGCTGGTGACTTTAAAAGATCTCCATCTTCAATGCACTGATCAAGCATATAATCTATATACCACTTCTCATCTTTTAAGCCTTGGCAACCTAGAGCATCAAAAAGATATTTAGTAAACTCATACTCACTAACTCCAAACTCTGGCTCTTTTATTTTTGGCATATACTGAACATAAGGGTGACCATAACTAAGCCTTACATCCTCTTTCTCCAAAAAGTCGCAAGCTGGTATAACAATTCTTGCTTTTTGGCTTGTTTCATTCTCATATAGACCAAAATAGATTAGATTCTCAACTCTATTTATCTCCTCTTCTACTCTATTTAGTCCAGGCATCTGTGCAAGTGGGTTTGCCCCTTGAACCAAAACAGTTTTAAATCTTCCAAAAGGAGCAATAGGTTTAGCAACTCTTTTAGGTGAATAGTTAATAGGATTTTTAAAACCTGCCATAGAGGCACCAAGAAAACTTACACCACAACCAGGTTTTCCAAAAGCACCAATGACAGCCGCTAATCCATCAATAGCTTGAAGAACCTGATCACCTGTTGTATATTTTTGTACACCCGCCCCTACAAGAAATAGACACCTCTTATTCTGCATATAGTATAGCAAATCGCCCAAATCATCAAGCGTTATATCACACTTCTCTAAAGAGTGGCGAACACGAAAGGTTCGTAAAAAGTCATAGT
Source organism: uncultured Campylobacterales bacterium (assembly GCA_964524095.1). GTDB lineage: Bacteria > Campylobacterota > Campylobacteria > Campylobacterales > Hydrogenimonadaceae > Hydrogenimonas. The sequence continues at coordinate 1,188 of CAZGCF010000044.1, forward strand.
AATCTTCCCAATCTAAACAACGCTCTTTCAAAAACTCTTCATCTTCCATATCTTCCATAAACATAAATCGTGCAAGTAAAACCGCAAGGTAAAAATCGCTTCTTGGACGAATCTGAATATATAGATCAGCCTCTTTTGCTATCTTTGTTTTTACAGGATCTATGACAATTAATGTTTTACCCTTAATAAGATTCATCATATGCGGATCAGTAACAGATATATTTCTACCCCATACAATAACAGCCTCTGCCTCTTTAATCGCTTCAGGAGGAAGAACAAGAGAGACTCCCCTTCCTGCCTCTATACCGGCTTGTCCTGCACCATCACAAAGCGATCCTTCAGTAGTCCATCCTCCTGTCTTTGCAACAAAATGCTCTGTAATATTCTGCATAAAACTTACATTTCCACTTCCTCTATAAAGCAGAAACTCCTCTTTTGCCTCTTTAATTGCCTTGGCAACAGCATTAAGAGCCTCCTGCATAGAGACCTCTTTACCATCAACTCTTGGTGCTTTTATACGATCAACTTCTTTAATATGACGGTAAAGGTGAGCACATAAGGCACCTTGCGTAAATGGATGCCCCTCTTTCCCTGTCATTTTAAGACTTTCACGATCAACCACTACCGCACAAGCATCATAACAATCAAGTGGACAAGCCGTTGTTTTCATTTAATCTCTACCTTTAAGAGTTTTGAGAAGAGTTTTTCTGGTTTATCTATAACTATTTCTGCTCTATATGCTGATATGTGAGTATCATCAGCGACACGAATAAGCTTATTAACCTTATAATCAGTTATTTTTCCATCAATATAGACCCTCTTGTTCAATAGATCTTTTGCCTCATCTGCATCAATATAGATGGTCAATCTTCCTTTAGATAGATCCATTGCTTTAACAAGAAGCACTCCAGGATTTACATAATCTCCACTTCTTACTGCTACTTTATAGATATATAAATTTTTTGCTTTTATTGCCTTTTTCTCAATTATATCTTCTAATCTTATCAACTGATATTGAGTATCTGCTATCTGCTTTTCAAGATTTACAATACTCTGTTTTAAATTTAATACCTGATTCTTTGAAGCGATCATAGAGGCATAAACTTGATCTTTTTCTCTTTTCGATTTTGTTTTAAGGTTTTTAATTCTATTGTAGTACTCAGAGTCTCTTTTTGAGACTGTTTCACTATTTTTCAACATCTCTTTTGTCAATGCAAGAGACTCTTTTAAAACTTTTAATGTCTTTTTAAGAGCACTATACTGTGCCTTATCTACCTTATCATCAATCTGTACTATTACACTCTCACCACTAAATTTACCCTCTAAATTATCATCTGCTCTTATAACTTGCCCCGCAACAGCTGATTTAATAAGATAGCTTTGAAAAGGCTCAACTTTAGCATAATGTACATCTGCAGACAAAAGAAGTGGTAAAAATAGTAAATATATCCTTCTCATAACCAACCCATTTTTTTATTTGATTTTACAATGAATCACTTAAGATTGTGCTTTGAAAGGAAGGTAATTATTTGATTAATATAGATATAAGTTAGATTTTAGCTATAAAAGCTTTATTTATAAAGGTACGGCTGTAAGCCGGGTTATGTCTTGGATGCTTATTTATCTACTCTTCATGTTACCATGAAGCTCTAGCGATGAGCGAAAATGTGAAGCTTATACCATGCTCATCTTGCTGCGGGTTGGGTTTACATAGCCGCCAAGATTGCTCAAGGCGCTGGTGGGCCCTTACCCCACCGTTTCACCCTTACCTCTTACGAGGCGGTTTGCTTTCTGTTGCACTATCCCTCACCTTACGGTGGCCGTCCGTTAGACGGAACCCTGCTTCACTGCAGCCCGGACTTTCCTCTTGGCTTAAACCAAGCAAGCATCCGCCGTACCTTATATTTTAATTTTATCAAATTATATTAGAAAAAGAAAGGTATTGGATCAAAAATCGATCCAATACCAACATTGAAGAGTCTAAGAAGATTATAAGCCTAATTTCTCTTTTTGCTCAAGAGCATACTTTTTACCTAGTTCATAAGCTTTTAAGTTAGCTTCATGAACTTTTTTAGGAACTTTACTAAGCATTGTCTCAATTAGTGTCTCTTCAGGAATAGCATCCATAAATATATTTGCTATTGCTAGCGCAACAACACTCTGTGTAATTACGTTACCAACCTCTTCTTTTGCTATTGTAATAATAGGAATCTCAACTATTTTCCACTTTTTGCGATCTTCATCTGTTGGATATACAAGGTTTGGATCGATAACAATAATTCCACCTTCTGCAACACCATCTTTAAATAGTTGATAACTCTTATCAGCAACAGATAGCATAAAGTCAATCTGTCCATCAATTGCATAAGGATAGAAGATCTCATTGTCATCAAGCTGGATATCAACAACTGTTGGTCCACCACGTACTTGAGAGGTGTATGTAGCTGTTTTAACACCGAAACCTCCCATTTTAATTTTGGCCGCCGCAAAAATCTCACCGGCAAGAAGGACACCCTGCCCTCCAACACCGGTAAAACGCATTACTATTCTGCTCATAACAACCCCTTAAATTACTTTCTTAAAATCAGCTTGTGTAAATTTATCTCGCTTACCTTGATAAACCTCAATCAACTTACCATACATTTCGCAATACTCATCAGCTTCAGTATCTTGCTTTAAGATACCAGTTGGAAGAATGTTAACTTTCTCCTCTTCTGGAAGTGCATCATACTTCTTCTTAGGCATTGTAATATTGTCAATCCAATCAAGATTTTCCATAGCAGATGCTAATTTATTTTTTCTTCCATAATTAACATGACAATTAGAGATGATCTCTACATATGAAAAACCTTTATGCTGTAATGCAGCAGATATAATTTTTTCCATCTTTTTAGGCTCAGTAACCTTCTCACGTGCAACAAAAGAGGCACCAGCCGCTTCTGCAAGTTTACAACCATCGAATGTTGGATCGATGTTACCTTGTTTCATAGTAACAGACCAAGCACCACGAGGAGTAGTTGGTGAAGTTTGAGAGTTAGTCAAGCCGTAAATGAAGTTATTGATAACAATTAGAGTAATATCAATATTTCTTCTACACCCATGAATTGTGTGGTTACCACCAATTGCTAATGCATCACCATCACCAGCAACACAAACTACATGTTTATCAGGGTTTGCAAGTTTAATTCCTGTTGCGTACGCAACTGTACGTCCATGAGTAGTATGAACTGTATTGAAGTCAACATATGAGCTGAATCGTCCTGAACATCCAATACCTGAAACTACACACACATCATCTTTGCTAATTCCAAGTTTATCGATTGCTCTAATGAAAGATTTTAAAATAACACCGTCACCACATCCCCAACACCAAAGTGTTGGCATTTTCTCTAATCTTAAATAGTTATCATAATTGAATGCCATATTAAAGCTCCTTTACTTTATCAATAATATCTTGAGGCGAGAATGGACGACCATTAACTTTAATAAGTTTTTCAATATCTTTTCGACCAGTTGCACGCTGAATCTCTTCAAGATACTGCCCCATATTTAACTCAACACTCAAGATCTTGTCAAATTTTTGCCCGAGCTCATAAAGTCTCTTCTCAGGGCTTGGCCAAAGTGTAATTGGTCTAAACAACCCTACTTTAATTCCCTCTTCTCTTAAACGATTAATAGCCTCTTTTGCAGCAAGTGAAACAGAACCATATGCGACGATTAGAATTTCTGCATCATCAAGCATATACTCTTCATTATACTCAAGCTCATCAACATGCTCATCAACTTTTCTGAATAGACGATCAATCAGTTTACGACAAGTCTCAATCTCTTCAGTTGGGAATCCCATTGCATCATGATGCAATCCTGTAAAGTGGTAGCGGTAACCTTTGAACATTGGATTCAAAACTGCCGGCTCATCTTGTGCAACACCATAAGGTTTATACTCTTCAGCAGGACCATCAAATGTTTTGCGAGGCTTAATATTTGCTTTAACCTCTTCAACATCTGGTAGTACAGCTTTACCATGCATATGTCCAATTGTCTCATCAAGAAGAACAATTACAGGTTGCATAAATCTATCTGCAATATTGAATGCCCGTACTACTTCAGTATAGCACTCTTCAAGGTTTCCTGCACAAAGAGTAATAGATTTATAGTCGCCATGTGAAGGGTTTTTTGCCTGAGAAACATCACCCTGAGAAACACGTGTTGGAAGACCAGTAGATGGACCACCACGCATAACATCAACAACAACCAATGGAACTTCAGCCATCTGAGCCAAACCAAGGTTTTCAGCTTTTAGTGAAATACCAGGACCTGAAGTTGCAGTCATTGCTCTAACACCACTCATAGCTGCACCGATCGCAGCACAAATACCAGCAATCTCATCTTCCATCTGAATACAAGTACCGCCAACCTTTGGCAAAAGGTCAGAGATAGTGTGCATTACTTCACTAGATGGTGTAATTGGGTATCCACCAAAAAACATACATCCTGCATCTACAGCAGCTATAGCTGCTAGATCATTACCACTAGAAATTATTTCTCTTGCCATTTAAACTCCTTTATTAAAATCGGTAAACGGAGTTTATGGCTGCAAGTTTGCAGACCACAAACTCGCAAAAAGCTATAAAAGTGAAACATTTCACTTTTATTCAACACTTTTTGCCTTATGCGCTAAGCGTCATATATTTATTATTTTTGATCGCTTCTGCCCGCTCTTTAGCAGCATCAGTCAACTTAGCAAATTTATACTCTTTTCTATCAGCTACATAAATTGCAAAATCTGGACAAGCTAATTCACAATCATTACATCCAATGCAGAGTTCTGGTGCTTCAACAGTAACCATTGCTCCAAGTACTGAATGTGGCTCATATCGCATTGCTAAAACACCAGCAGGACAAACTGCCACACAAATATCACATGCTTTACAGCGACTCTCATCAGTCCAGACCGGAGTATTTTCCGGTGCTTTCATTGTACTCATCATTTCTCCTTAGTTGGATTTAATTTACCAATTGTACAAGAGATGAAGCTTTTTCCCTTCATCAATAGTTTTCTATATTTTTGATATTTCATCATCAATAAGAGAATAACCCAGCTTTCTTAATGTTGTAATTAAAAACTCTTTATCTGAATGAATATTCAGTCCAACTGTTACCTTTCGTGGCACAGCCCTTTTATCTATTTACTCAATGTTACAGAAATGCTCAGAAAGCACCATTTTAATATCATGGCGCTTCCTTCGCATCTAATAATTGAACTTTTTAGCCCTATTCTCTATTTACCCATTACCTCTTTAACAGCTTTTCCAATATCAGCAGGAGAAACAACTACTTTAACACCAGCCGCTTCAAGTGCCGCCATCTTCTCTGCAGCTGTTCCGCTACCGCCTGAAATAATTGCACCAGCATGCCCCATTCTCTTACCCTTTGGAGCTGTTTGACCTGCAATAAATGCAACTACAGGCTTAGTAATATTCTCTTTAATGAATTCAGCAGCCTGAATTTCAAGGTCTCCACCAATTTCACCAATCATAACGATTGCTTCAGTTTCAGGATCAGCTTCAAACATTGGAAGAAGTTGTTTGTAAGAGAGTCCAATAATTGGGTCACCACCAATACCAACAGCGGTTGTAATACCAAGCCCCTCTTTAACAACTTGGTTTGATGCTTCATAAGTTAATGTACCAGATTTAGAGATAAGTCCAACTGGTCCTTTTTTGAAGATAAATCCAGGCATAATACCAATTTTACACTCTTCAGCAGTAATGATTCCAGGACAGTTTGGTCCAATAGTACTCATTCCTTTTTTTGTAGCGTATGCTTTTGCATACATCATATCTTTAACAGGAGCACCTTCTGTAATGATAACAGCAAGCTCAATACCTGCATCAGCAGCCTCCATAACAGCATCAGCTACAAATGCTGGTGGAACAAAGATCATAGATACAGTTGCACCTGTTGCATCAACAGCCTCTTTAACTGTATTAAATACAGGCTGACCCAAGTGCTCTTGACCACCTTTACCTGGAGTTACACCACCAACAATTTTTGTACCATACTCCATACACTGCTCAGCATGAAATGTACCCTCTTTTCCGGTAAATCCCTGGACGATTACTTTTGTATCTTTGTTTACCAAAATACTCATTGTTTCTCTCCTTATTACTTCGCAGCTTCAACAGCTTTTTTAGCACCGTCAGCAAGATCTTCAGCTGCAATGATATTTTTAATACCTGCACTCTTTAGAATCTCTGCCGCCTCTTCTGCATTTGTTCCATCAAGACGAACAACTACAGGAACATTAACATCAGTCATTTTAGTAGCTTCAAGAATACCATTTGCAACTCTGTCACAACGTACAATTCCACCAAAAATATTTACAAATATAGCTTTTACATTTGGATCTTTTAAGATAATTTCAAAACCTTTTGCAACTGTTTCAGGATTAGCTCCACCACCCACATCAAGGAAGTTTGCAGGTTCACCACCTTCATGCTTGATGATATCCATAGTTGCCATAGCAAGACCAGCACCGTTAACCATACAGCCAACATTACCATCTAGTTTAATATAGCTTAAACCATGCTGTTTAGCCTCTACCTCTGTTGGCTCCTCTTCACTTAAATCTCGCATTTCAATAATATCAGGATGACGTCCAAGTGCATTGTCATCAAATCCCATCTTAGCATCAAGTGCAAGGAATTTTCCATCACCTGTTTTAATAAGAGGGTTAATCTCAATCATTTCTGCATCATTATCCATAT
>CAZGCF010000045.1:0-7949 GCA_964524095.1 uncultured Campylobacterales bacterium
TTCCGCTATACTTACTTAACGATAAGTAAGGAGAACCATAGAGAGTCAATAAGAGAGAGGTGATTTTAGAGATTGCCTCTAAACACTTTTCAAAAGCTGGGTTTGCATCTGCCTCTTTGGAAGAGATAGCTTCTGAAGCAGAAATAACGAAACCGGCAATTTACTACCATTTTAAAGATAAGTCAGCACTCTATGAGGCTGTACTTCTTAAACACTTAGAGCCTTTGGCAAAAAGGGTTGAAGATGCTGTAAGTTTAAAAACTGATGTAGAAGATAAACTGGTGGCATACATAGAAGCGTTTGGAGAGTTTTTAAAAGAGAGAAGCTGTTTAGCCGCTCTTTTGACACATGAGTTTGCAGATAGCGGAGGAAATTTACCAAAAAGTGCAACAGTTCAACTTGCAAAGATGCTTGGTATTTTGACATCTATCATCAACGAAGGTGCAGAAAATGGAGTTTTTAAGACTGAAAACCCTATGATTGTACAGATGATGATAGTCTCCCCGCTTATTTTGCATCAGACAACTTGGCAGATGAGACAAAAGGTTGCCAAACATGTAACAGGAGATTTTAAAGTTTTGCCAGAACCTGACATAAAAGATATGGCAAAGATACTCTCTAAAAAGATAATTTTTGCACTTAGAGGAACAACTTATGAATAGAAAACTTGTTGCTGTAGCTCTTCTTTTTGCTTTTCAAAACAGTTGGGCTATGACACTAAATGAAGCAATAGATACTGCTCTTAAAAAGAGTCCTTTGATTCTCATAGAAAAAGAGAAAATCAACCAATCGATTGAAGAGAAGAGAGTTAAAAAGGCGAAAAATCTTGGATCAATTAATGTAGTTGGTAGTTACACGACTTACAACATACCAAGAACACTAGCTCCGATAGTTCCACCCATTTCGCCTGATATTGTAACAAGCAAAGAGATAGGAACTTTAGGCTTAAAGTATGATGTTATGCTCTTTAACGGATTTTCCGATCTTAGATCTATTGAGATAGCAGAGCTTTCTAAAAAGATTACAAAAACTGACTTTGCTTTAAGTAAAGAGCAGTTGATCTATAACATTAAATCTATATACTTTAAAATTTTAACACTTAAAAAGGTTAGAGTATCGGTACTATCTTATCAAAAAGCTCTTGAGGCTCTCTATGCAAATATTGAAAAAGAGTATAAGTTAGGCAAAAAGGCTAAATTGGATCTTTTAAAGGTTGCATCTGAGTTGGAAAATGCAAAATATAACTCTTATAATATTGAGAGTTCAATAAAGATATTAAAGGTAAAGCTTGCATCTTTGATAGGTATTGAAGAGATCGATAGTGTAGAAGATACTTATGATGAAGAGAGAGTTAGTGACACTGTTGATCCTAAAAACTCTCTAATCTATAAAAAAGCACTTTTAGATAGGCAAAAGAGTAAAAAGGCAATTGCAAAAGCCAAAGCACTTTACTATCCAAAGGTTGCTTTTAATGCATATTATGGAGATAACTTTGCTGAAGGTGAAAAAGCTGAGTTGTGGCAGGCAGGAGTTAGCATTAACATTCCGCTCTATGATTTTGGCAATAGATCTGCACAGTTTCAAAAGGCAAAAATAGCACATATGATCTCTGAACATAAACTGCAAAACAGCTATCTTAAACTAAAAAGTGACATTGCTGATGTAAAAGAGCGTATTGCTTTAGCAACAGCCAAAATAGAGGCTTTGAAAAAACAGCTTGAGTTTTTAACTAAAATTGAAGAGACTGAAAGGATCAAGTATCAAAATGGTGTATCTGATGTCTATGATCTGCTTTTAGCAATATCAAAAAAGAGAAAAGCTGAGAGTGACTTGATCGGTGCAGTATATGATCTTACAATGCAAAGAGCATATTTAAACTATATAACGGTAGGTGAAAAATGAAAAAAGTAGTTGGTTTTATAATTGTTGTTTTACTGGTTGCAGGTGGTATTGTAGTTTTAAAGAAGAAAAAAGAGCAGTTGGCAAATCTTCCAACGCCTACAGCAAAGTCTGTTACGGTAGAGATTGCATTACCAAAAGTAAAAAGTATTGAAGAGAAGAGAAGTTTTATAGGGCGTTACTACTCAATAGAGCATCCTGTAATAGCTTCTAAAATAAGCGGTTTCATTCAAAAGATATATGTAGATGAGGGTGATCGCGTAAAAAAGGGCGATCTGTTAGTCTCAATAGATGATAAAGAGCTAAAATCAGCGGTAAAGGCACAAAAGGCTTCTATAAAAGCGTTAAGTAGCACAATAGAGTCTTTAAAGTTCTCTCTAAATGCTCTTGAGAGTGATTATTTGTTGGCAAAATCTGTTTATAAGAGAAATTTGAAGCTTTTTAAGGCTAATGCTTTGTCAAAAGAGAAGTTGGATCAATCAAAAGTTGCTATGGAGTTGAAAGAGTCAAAATATATCACTACAAAAAATAGCATTGAAGCAAAGCTAGAGGAGTTAAAGGCTCTAAAAGCACAGCTCGATTCTAAAATAAATCAGTTACGCTATGCCTCTATAAAGGCTTTAAACGATGGAACAGTAGGAAAAATCTTTTTAAGAGTAGGCGATTTGGCAATGCCAGGCAAACCTATAGTGCAGCTTTTGGGAGACAAAAAGAGAGTAGAGTTTCAGTTTCCGCTTGTTAAAGAGAGTATAAAAAAAGGTATGAAAGTCTATGTGAACGGAATAGAAGCTAAAATTAGCGAAATTTTACCAGAGAGTGAAAAAGCCCTTGGTATAGCAAGAGTCGATTTAAAAGGCAAATTGGCACTACCTGAAAATAGTAATGTTTCAGTAGATGTTGTGACAAGAAGTGCCAAAGGTAGTGCTGTTCCTGTTACAGCACTTCTTGAAAAAGTGGATGGTAAAGAGAAAGAGCAGTATGTTTTTGTCTATAACCAAAGTGAGTTTGTTCCTAAAAAGGTGAAAGTTTTGGCAAGCGATGGGAGTTATGCTGTAATCGATAGTGAGATTACACAACCTGTAGCAGTGGGAAGTAACGATAAACTTTCACGACTATTTGTTTTAAAGAGTGTTAAGGCAGTAAATAATGAGTAATCTAATAGATAAGTTTCTAAAAAGACCATACTATATCATCTCTTTTTTGGGGCTTTTTCTCTTTTTGGGTCTTTATGGCTATAACTCAATTGACAGAAAACTCTTTCCAGACTCAAACCGACCAGAGATAGCAACTGTTATCATTTGGCCGGGGGCTAGTGCAAAAGATATTGCCTCCAATGTTGCAGTTCCAATAGAGAAAGAGCTTTATGCACTAGATAAAATCCGTCGAGTCTATTCATCTACCATAGATGAGGTGAGTGTTATAAGAGCAGAGTTTCATTATGAAAAAGATATTGAGAGTGCGGCAACAGATGTGGCAAATGCTATTAGTAAAATACGCTCATCTTTACCGCCAGATATTAAAGAGCCGCAGATCCATAAAATTACTGCCGCTACGCCTCCTGTCATTACCATTGGGGTCTCTTCCAAAGTGGCATCTTTGCTTGATGTTAGAGAGATTTGTGAAAATGAGATCAAAAATGATCTTTTGAAGATAGAGGGTGTCTCTAATGTAGATATTTTTGGAGGATTTAAAAAAGAGATCTTAGTAGAGGTTGATAAAGAGGCAGTTGACAAGTTTGGTCTAAATATGGGGCAGGTTTTAGGATTGCTCTCTAAAAATGACAGAGATTATGCCATAGGGTTTATGGATATTGATCGTGGAAGATTTTTACTAAAATCAAATGGTAAAAGAGATCGTTTAGAGCAGATAAAAAAGTTGCCTATTACAGATAAGGTGCGTTTGGAAGATATAGCTCACATCTCTTATGGTCATTATGACAACAGTGCTTTATATTACGGTAACGGAAAACCAGCTATTGCACTTTCTGTTCAGCGTTCAATAGATGCAGATGTGATCAAGACAATTGAGAATGTAGAAGCAAAACTTAAAGAGCTAAAAGCGAATTATCCCGGGCTTGATTTTGAAGTGACAGATTCGCAAAAAGATACAATAGAGCAGAGTATTACCAATATGTTTGAGTCTCTTCGAGATGCGATTATAATGTCAACAATTGTTGCTTTCTTCTTTCTTGCATCATTCAGACAGGTTTTGGTGGTACTCTTTACCATTCCACTTGTCTATGCATCAACAGTGGCGATGATGTATCTTTTTGGTATAGAGTTTAGTGTTGTAACTTTGACTGCCATCATTTTGGCATTGGGACTACTGCTTGATGATGCTGTTGTTGTAATGGAAAATATTGAACGCCACTACAAAGAGCTTGGCAAACCAATAGGTAAGGCTGTTTTGGATGGAACAAAAGAGATTATGTTTGCCGATCTTTCAGGAACAATTACAACAATGGTTGCACTCTTTCCTATTATGTTTGTTGGGGATTATCCGCAGACAGTATTTAGACCACTGGTTTCTACGCTTTTAATAGCTCTTGCGGCATCTTACATCATCTCCATCACTACTGTTCCACTTTTGAGTATGAAGTTTTTAGCTATTCAAAGCTCTTGGGTTTTAAAAGCAGAAGAGGCTTTTGCAAAAGTTTCAGACTATTTTAACAATGGTGCCAGAAATTTCTTTATGAGTCTTGCAAAATCAGCAATGGAGAGAAAAGGGATCGCATTTTTATATTTTGCAAGTTTACTGATTCTGTTTGCTATTAGTGCACGTGTTGTTATGCCAACAGTTGGGCAGGAGCTTATGCCACCTATGGATACCGGAATTGTGAAGATCAACATTACAATGGATCCTAATCTTCCAATAGAGAAGAGTGCAGAAGTACTACAAAAGGTTAACCAAGCTGTTTATGATAGTGGGTCTGTTAAGAGAGTATCATCAGCTATTGGAAGTGAGGCGGGAGTGCTTAGCATTGGTAGTGGCGGAGGGATAGACTCTATTTCTGTTACTGCTACGTATCTAAATAGATTTGAAAGAGAAGAGAGTATTTGGGATATTGAACATAAACTAAGAGAAAAGATCCAGCATATTCCTAATATTAAATATTTTAGTGTATTTGATTATGGAGCGACAGCTCTATCAAGTATTCGCGGAAATGTTGATGTTATGCTTAGTAGTGACAGTTTTGAAAAGCTTCAGACTGCATCAGAGAGACTCTTTGAAGTTCTGCAACATACCCAAGGGCTTGTTAATGTTGCCAAAACCTGGGATCTCTCAAAAGATGTTTATCAGCTCAAGATAGATGAGCAAAAGAGTGCATACTATGGAATAAGCGCAGATGATATTGCTAAACAGACTGCACTATATCTTAAAGGATCACCTAGTGCATCTTTAGCTGTAAATAACGCTGTTGATACTCTCATTAGAGTCAGAGGAGCAGATAGAGAAAAAGCACTAATGACGCTAGATACAATTCTCATAGATACGCCAAAAGGTAAAATACCACTCTCAACTTTTAGCAGTTTAGTAAAGGTAAAAGAGCCTAGTCAAATTACAAGAGAGGGGCTAAAATATACGGTTGATGTTTATGGTTTTAGAGAAAAGGCTTCGATCTCTCATATAATGCAAAACTTCGATAAAGCATATGCAAAAGTTGTGCTTCCTGATGGTGTTGAGTTGACACAGACGGGTGATATTGCACAGTTTCAAGACTCTGCAAAGCGTATGGTAAAAGCAGTTGCATTTGGAGTAGGGCTAATCTTCTTTGTTCTTATTCCTATGTTTAACTCTCTTAGAGCACCGCTTCTTATTATCTTCTCAATTCCACTTACTTTGGTTGGAGCAAGCTGGATACTACTGCTAATGGATTACCACACATCAATGCCTGCTATGATGGGATTCATTCTTCTTAGCGGTATTATTGTAAACAATGCGATCTTATTGATCGAGTTTGCACTGTTGGGAATGAAAAGAGGACTTAGCGCAAAAGAGGCGATGCTTGAAAGTATTAAGATCAGAACAAGACCGGTTTTAATGACCGCATTTGCTACAACTGCCGGTATGCTTCCTGTAGCTCTTGGATGGGCGATAGGCTTAGAGCGTCTTGCCCCACTTGGAGCTGTAGCAATAGGCGGACTACTGGTCGGAACAATTCTTACTCTTGTATTTATTCCTATTCTTTTTGTCTGGATATATAAGAAAAAAGAGAGTGTTGATTTTTAAGCAATTTTAGAAACGGGACTTTTTGTCCCGTTGATTTTGTATTAATACCAAACACCAATAAAACTACATCTAAACATAGAGTTGAATCAATAGATGAAGAGTGTGTAATCTATCAATCATCTCTTATAGAGTAATTTAACTTTAAGTTTATTTCAATATACTTGTATAAACAAAAAAAGTATAATATAAAAGACTTAAAACTAAGGAGAATCTACTTTTAAATGCAAAAAGACTTTATCAGCTAAAAGCAAGCCAAAAACTACCAAGCTATAAAAGATATATCTTTGATGATCTATATAACTCCCCTGCAAAACTGACAGGTATTTATGGAAGCAGAGGTGTAGGTAAAACTACTTTGCTTATGCAGTTGCTTCAAAACTCACCACTCGATCCATCCTCAAAATTATACATTAGTTGTGATCATTCGAGCTTCCAAGATGTTTCACTTTTTGATTTTATAGATGAATTTTCAAAAAGAGGTGGAGAACTTATTTGTATAGATGAGATACATGAGGCTAAAAATTTTGAGAAAGAGTTAAAATCTATCTATGATTTTTTAGATATAAAACTCTATTTTACAGGTTCATCCGCTATACATCTTTCAAATCCTGATTTTGCTAGAAGATACTCTAGGTATCATCTTTACCCATTAAGTTTTAGAGAATTTTTACAACTTAAATTTGGCATTGAACTTCCTGCCTTTTCATTAGAAGAGATTATAGAAAATCATGAAAATATAGTACCAACTATCTTTGACAAATTACCAAATAGAAAAATTCTAAAACATTTCGATGACTTTTTACATAATGGAATTTACCCTTACTATTTTGAAGATAGTTCAAGATATATTGATAGGATAAACGACTCAATCAATCAAGTTTTAAATAGCGACCTAAGCAAAATTTTTCATATTAAAAGCGATAAAATAGCAACTTTAAAAAAGTTACTCATTACAATATGTGTCTCAAAACCGTTAGAGATTAGCATTGAATCTTTGGCACAAAAAGTAGGCATAACAAAATCAACACTCTATAAATATATCGGCTATCTTAGCGATGCTGAGCTTTTACATCATATCACCTATGAAGCAAAAAGATTTAAGTCTCTGAGAATGCCCGATAAACTCTATCTTGCAAATACAAATCTTTTTGAAGCTCTATGTATAAATAGAGACAAAGGAACGATAAGAGAGACATATTTTGTAAGTATGGTAAAACCAAAACATTCACTCTACTATGTAAAAAAAGGTGATTTTTTAGTAGATGAAAAGTATGTAGTAGAGATAGGTGGTAGGAACAAAGACTTCAATCAGATAAAGGATATAAGCAAAAGCTTTTTAGCAATAGATGATATTGAGATAGGATTTGGCGGAAAGATACCTCTTTGGTTGTTTGGATTCTTATATTAAAAAAGACTATCAACTCATTAAAACTCTTCAAACTCTTTTGTCCACTCTTTTAGTGATATATCTCTGTGAGACTTCTTCAATCTTTTCAATAATTTAACATAATAACAAAAACTTTTTAGTAAGTATAATGAAAGAGATACTAATAAATCAAAACAGACATTATTTGCATACTATCTTTGAAGAGTATTTAAAATTGCTTGAAATTGCACTTATGGGTTGAATGGGCGTATTCTAATTGATGATTTCTTTTTTCTTATTTTGTTGTAAAATCTTCTCTTCCATTTTTGCTATATCTTATATAAATTTTAGCCTTTATTATGTATTGTAGGAGAATATCACCTAAATGTCAATAATTTTTTGACGAAGCTCTTTGGGAAGATTTTCATTGAACTGTTTTATAAATTTTTCATCT
>CAZGCF010000046.1:0-7792 GCA_964524095.1 uncultured Campylobacterales bacterium
ACGAATAAAGAGTATTTACCAATATTAAAAAAGTTTTGTATAGAAAATGAGATATCAATAGTTGTACCTACTATAGATACTGAACTGCATATTTTAGCCAATGTTAAAGATGAATTTTTAAAAGATGGCATACTGATTGCAGTTTCGTCAAGAGAGTTGTGTGAAACATTTTATCTTAAAAGCTCTACAGAGAAATTTTTTATAGAGAATGGGTTTGATACGCCAAGGGTTATAGAAGATATAGATAAAAGCGATTATCCAATATTTGCTAAACTAAATAACTCATCTTGTTCAGTTGGTGCACAGGTTGTTTATACACCTGAAGAAGCGAAAATATTATCTGAAAATAAAAACTATATTTTTCAAGAGTTTATAGATGGTGAGGAATATACTGTAGATGTTTTTATAGATAGTAAAGGTAAGGTTATATCTGTTGTTCCAAGGTTAAGAATAGAGGTAAGAGCAGGTGAAGTTAGTAAAGCTAAAACTGTAAAAGATAAAAAGATTATTGATGAAGTCAAAAAGTTATGTAACTGTTTGGATGGTGCATATGGATGTTTAACTATACAACTTTTTAAAACAGATGAAAGAATTGTTTTCATAGAGATAAATCCAAGATTTGGTGGTGGGTACCCTTTGTCATATTTAAGCGGTGCAAATTTTGCCAAGTATTTGATTGAAGACTTTATGGGTAAAGATTTGGAATATAATGAAGATTGGAAAGATAATAATATTATGCTCAGATATGATGCGGAAGTGATAGTAGATGGTAGTAGTATTTGATTTAGATGATACGCTGTATGATGAGGTAGATTTTGTAAAGAGTGGTTTTAGAGAGATTTCCAGATATTTAGGTAGAGATGAGTATTATGATTTTATGTATGATATTTTTTTAAAAGAGGGAAGTGGTAAAGTTTTTAATAGACTGATAGAGAAATTTAATTTAGATATTCCTTTGCAAAAGTTGATTGAAATCTATAGATTTCATAAACCGCAAATTGAACTCCCTGAAGATAGCTTAGAAGTTTTAAGGTTTGCTCAAAAATATAAAATGGCACTTATTAGCGATGGACACTACTTGATGCAACAAAATAAATTCAGTGCTTTAAACTTAGAAAAATTTATCAATTTACCAATATTTACAGATTTTTACCATACAAAAAAGCCTGAGTTAAAACCATTCAAAATGGTAATGCAAAAACATAGTAATGAGAAAGATTTTGTATATATCTCAGACAATCCAAAAAAGGATTTTATAGCTCCAAATGCTCTTGGGTGGAAGACGATAAGATATAAAAATCCAAATGGAATATATAAAGATTTAGAGAATAATGCTCATTATGAAGTAGTAGAAAAAAAAGATATAATTTTGATATTAAAAAGTTTTTAAAAGATCTATAAAAAAGTAGGTTAATTTATGGGTAGAATCTTTCTTTCGCCTCCGCATATGGGTGGTAATGAGCAGAAATATATTGATGAGGTTTTTAAAAGTAACTACATAGCACCACTTGGTAGCTTTGTAGATCGTTTTGAAAATGATATTTGTGACTACACAGGTGCTAAAGGTGCTGCTGCTTTAAGTAGTGGTACGGCTGCTATTCATTTGGCACTGCGCATAGCCGGTGTTGGAGCAGGTGACAAAGTTTTAGCTTCAACATTTACTTTCATAGGGTCGGTTGCGCCTATTTTATATCAAAATGCTACTCCAGTGTTTGTGGATTCAGATGAGAGTTGGAATCTTGATCCTATATTGTTAGAGCGGGCTATTGAAAAAGAGAAGCCTAAAGCTCTCATTGTTACTCATCTTTATGGGCAGTGTGCAAAAATAGAGGAGATTTTAGAGATTTGTCGATCTTATGGTGTTGTGCTTATCGAAGATGCGGCAGAGAGTTTGGGTGCTTTGTATGGTGGTAAGCATACTGGAACATTTGGTGATTTTGGTATCTACTCTTTTAATGGAAATAAGATAATCACAACAAGTGGTGGCGGAATGCTTGTGAGTGATGATCTGCAAGCTATAGCAAAGGCAAAGAAACTCGGGGCACAAGCTAGAGAGCCTAAAATATGGTATGAACATAGTGAGCTTGGATACAACTACCGAATGAGCAATGTTTTGGCAGCTATTGGTGTTGGGCAGTTGGAGGTCATTGAAGATCGTGTTGAAAAAAAGAGAAGAATTTTTGATTGGTATAGAGAGCTGTTGGGTGATATTGAAGAGATAGAGTTTATGCCTGAAATAGAAAACTCAAAAGGGAATCGTTGGCTTACAACTTTGACATTTAAAAGGACAGATCCATTTAAAGTAATTGCAAAATTGGATGAAAACAACATAGAGTCAAGACCACTTTGGAAACCGATGCATAGACAACCTCTTTTTGAAGGCGTTAAATGTTATGATAATGGAATAAGTGATAAACTTTTTGCAACCGGTTTATGTCTTCCGAGTGGAACTGCTATGGAGTATAATGATATTGTTAAGATTTGCAAGTTAATTAGGAGTGTTGTTTGTTAAAACCTACATTTTTTAAGCGTATGCTCTTTTTTCTCATAGCAGATTTTTTGCTTACTCTTTTGTCTCTATATCTTGCTTATGCATTGCGTTTTAATTTTTCTGTACCACCAGACTTTATTGATCGCTTTGGGCGTGTTTTTTTTGTGCTTGTGGTTTTGAAAATAGGGATATTTTATATATTTAAGATCTATCATCGCTCTTGGCGTTTTTTTAGTCTTCAAGATTTTAAGAAACTTTTTGTGGCGCATAGTATAGCTTACATTTTGTTTGGTTTAATATTTATGGTATTTTCTGATTGGTTCAATCCTGTTCCAAGAAGTGCAATTATTATAGACTTTATATTATCTATATCTATATTGGGGGGATTAAGGATCTCAAGAAGAGTTCTTTTAGAGAGCTCAGGTAATCCTAATAGTGAAAAAGCTATTGTTTATGGTGCAACATCAAAAACTTCACAAGTTATAAAGAGTGCTTTATTATCGGAACTACCATATTTTCCTATTGCAGTATTTGACTCAAATAATACAGTCGGAACATTTATTGAAAATGTACAAGTTTATGATGATGAGTTGTTAGAAGAGATTGTAAAGCGTGAAAATATTAAAACTGCTTTAATAGCAAAAGATATGTCATCTAAAGAGCTTGATTCTCTATTTGAACGATTAACAAATAGTGGAATTGAGGTTATTAAACTTGTTTCGCTTCTATCTGATCGGGAGAGAAAATTAAAAGATATTGCAATTGAGGATCTTTTGGCACGCGAACCTAAAGATTTGGATACTACGCTTATAAAACAGTTTATTAAAGATAAAGTTGTGTTGGTTACAGGAGCAGGGGGAAGTATAGGTAGTGAAATATCAAGACAGTGCAAAACTTTTGGGGCAAAAAAGCTAATATTAGTTGAAAATTCAGAGTATAATCTATATAAAATTTCAGAAGAGCTTGGTGAAGATATAATTGTCCCAAGATTGATTTCTGTGCTTGAGTATAAAAAGTTGGATACTCTCTTTTCGGAGTTTAAGCCTCAAATTGTAATACATACAGCGGCCTATAAGCATGTGCCTTTATGTGAAGCAAATGGTGATTCTGCAATTGAAAATAATATTTTAGGATCTAAAAATTTAATTGATATTGGTATAAAACATGGTGTTGAGAAGATAGTAAATATCTCAAGCGATAAAGCTGTTCGACCAACAAATATTATGGGTGCTACAAAGCGTGTAATAGAGCTTTATGCACAAAATGTACCAAGTGGTAAAACTGAGATCGTTTCTGTACGATTTGGTAATGTACTTGGATCTAGTGGAAGTGTTGTTCCTAAGTTTAAAGAGCAGATACAAAATGGTGGACCAGTTACCGTTACACATCCGGAGATTACCAGATATTTTATGCTTATTCCAGAAGCTTGTCAGTTGGTTTTGCAGGCTGGTGCAATGGCAAAAGGTGGAGAGCTTTTTATTTTAGATATGGGAGAGCCTGTTAAGATAGTTGATCTGGCTAGAAAGATGATTCGTCTCTATGGTAAAGAGGGTGAGGTAGAGATAGAGTTTACAGGCTTGCGCCCAGGTGAGAAACTTTATGAGGAACTTTTGATAGATGAAGCTGAGTGTAGAACCAAGTATGAGTCTATCTATGTAGCCAAGCCTACGCAGACACCTATAGAAGAGCTAAGAGAAAACATTGAAGAGCTTTTAAATTCAGATGACAAAATTGGTGCACTTAAAAAGATTGTCCCGGAGTTTAATCACCGGGACTGATGGCTTAGAGTTCAGTTTTTAAAACTGCACCGTTAGCGGCATTTGAGACAAGAAGGCTGTATCGTTTAAGCCATTTGCCTGGAATATCTTTCTTCTTTGGTTTCCACTCTTTGCGTCTTGCTTCTAACTCTTCATCACTTAGATTTACACGAAGAATGTGTGCATCAACATCTATCTCTATGATGTCACCATCTTTAAGAAGACCTATGACACCACCTTCAGCAGCCTCAGGACTTACGTGACCTATGGATGCTCCTCTTGTTGCACCGCTGAAGCGACCGTCTGTAATGAGTGCTACTTTATCACCCAAGCCCATACCCATAATTAGACTGGTAGGAGCAAGCATCTCTTGCATTCCTGGTCCACCTTTTGGTCCTTCATATCGAATAACTACAACATCACCCTCTTTAACTTTTCCACTCATAATACCTGTAATTGCTTCAGGCTGGCTGTCAAAACATACTGCAGGACCACTGAATTTTCGCATATTAGGATCAATCCCAGCACTTTTAACAACAGCACCCTCTTGGGCAAGGTTTCCATAAAGAATAGAGAGTCCACCAACTTCGCTGTATGGTTTGTCTATGGTGTGGATGATATTGGTATCTTTTATTTCTGCATCTTTAATGCGCTCACCGAGTGTTTCACCTGTTACAGTCATTGCATCAAGTTTTAAAACATCTCCACGTTTGCTAATCTCTTTCATTACAGCATTAACGCCGCCTGCTTTGTTGATGTCTTCCATATGTACAGTTGAAAGAGATGGAGAAATTTTTGCAATGTGTGCTACACTGTCGCTAAGCTCATTTATACGAGCTAAATCAAAATCAACTTCAGCCTCTTTTGCAATAGCCATCATATGTAGTACGGTGTTAGTACTTCCACCCATTGCCATGTCAACTACAAAAGCATTGTTGATCGCTTTTTCATTTAGAATATCGCGAATATTTGGACCCTCTGCTTTTGCCATCTCTACAATGCGTTTTGCAGCAGTGCGAACCATCTCAAGACGCTCTTCAGTCATAGCAAGAACAGTTCCGTTGCCAGGTAGTGCAATACCCATTGCTTCACAAAGTGTATTCATAGAGTTTGCTGTAAACATACCAGAGCAAGAGCCACCGCTTGGACATGCTTCACACTCTATTTCATAAAGCTGTTCATCTGAAATTTCACCTTTGGCACGTTTTCCAACTGCTTCAAATGCTGTAGCAAGATCAATTGGAGTTCCATCTTTAAGGTGTCCGGCTCTCATTGGTCCACCAGATACAAAGATGGTAGGAACATTTACTCTAAGTGCACCCATAATCATTCCAGGGACAATTTTGTCACAGTTTGGAATGCAGATAAGTGCATCAAGCTTATGCGCATTCATCACAGTCTCAATGCTGTCTGCAATGAGTTCACGGCTTGGAAGAGAGTAGAGCATTCCATCGTGTCCCATTGCAATACCGTCATCAACGCCAATAGTGTTAAATTCAAATGGTACACCGCCTGCTTCTCTGATCGCCTCTTTTACTATTCGACCATACTCTTGCAAAAAGAAGTGACCAGGGATAATGTCTATATAACTGTTTGCTATACCGATAAACGGTTTGTCAAAATCTTCATCTTTAAGCCCTGTAGCTCGTAAAAGGCTTCTATGTGGTGCGCGTTCGAAACCGCGTTTGATCATATCACTTCGCATACACATTCCTTACTAAATAGTTTGGTTAATTGTATCGAAATATGCCTAATAGAAAAGAAAAAATTAGAAAATTTAGAAAAAACCCTTTACATTTAAAAATTTTTGGGCTATAATACCACTCCCAAAATACGATGCGGGAGTAGCTCAGTGGTAGAGCACAACCTTGCCAAGGTTGGGGTCGCGGGTTCGACCCCCGTCTCCCGCTCCATCTTTAAATAAATCACATTGATCTATAGATTGATGATATTAATGTGCCCGCCCGGGTGGCGGAATTGGTAGACGCAAGGGACTTAAAATCCCTCGAACATTATGTTCGTGCCGGTTCAAGTCCGGCCCCGGGCACCATCTTTTTATAAGGCGACATAGCCAAGTGGTAAGGCACGGGCCTGCAAAGCCCTGATCCCCGGTTCGAATCCGGGTGTCGCCTCCAACAACTGCTTCTTCTTTGACGGGAGATGGCTGAGTGGTCGAAAGCGGCGGTCTTGAAAACCGTTGAGGGTCACACCTCCCAGGGTTCGAATCCCTGTCTCCCGGCCAGCTTTTCAAAAGTTTTGCATTAACTATCCAAAAACTAAACTTCCTTTTTATGTAGAGAGGTGGCCGAGTGGTCGAAGGCGCACGCCTGGAACGCGTGTGTGGCGTAAGTCACCGAGGGTTCGAATCCCTTCCTCTCTGCCAGTTAGTGTTCTAAATTATCATACGACAGTTTAAATAATCTATGCTATAATTTTGACGATGAATAGGAAAATCCCCTTGGTGCGATAAATGGGGTGGTAAAAGCCTGTGGGTAGCTCCCATGGGCTTTTTTTTTGCCATCTCTAAATCGCACCAAGGGGTCGCATATGCGTTTAATCCTATTCATCATACTTCTGATCTGTCTTTTAGCAGTTCGGGCGTATTAAGGCGCTGGACGGGGTTACCCGTCCTCGCCCCCCTATTATAAGTGTAACGCCTATTCATCTATCAATGATAAGTGGTATAATATTTGAAAAAAGTGTGCAGTCATAAAGGAAAAAAGATGCAGACAATTAAGATAGAGATAGAAGATAGTTTGTATGAGAATTTGGTAGCAAAAGGGATAGATATACAATCTAAGATAAAAGAGTTTATCTATGAAACCATAGATGATGGCTATCCTGCCATTAGCTTTGAAGAGGCAAGACAAAGAGTTAAAAAAGCGGTAGAAGATTATGAAAATGGTAATGGAGAATATACTCCATTAAATGATGAATATTGGGAAAATTTAGAAAATAAAATAAAGAACTTATGATTATTCAAAAAAGTAAAAAATTTGAAAATAGTTTAGAAAGTATAGTTTTATATATTGCAAAAGATAGCAAAAATCGGGCTTTATCTTTTCAAAGAAGATTAAATAAGATTTTAAATAATCTATCTAATATGCCATACAAGTATAGAAAGTCATACTATTATAGTGATGATAATATAAGAGATTTGATCTATAAAGGCTATACTATACCTTATATGGTTGATAATGAAAAAAATCAAATAATAATCTTAGATATTTTTAAATGGACAGATAGATAGTTAAACAAAAAACGCATATTCATCTATCAATGATAAGTGGTATAATATTTAAAAAAAGTGTGCAGTCATAAAGGAAAAAAGATGCAGACAATTAAGATAGAGATAGAAGATAGTTTGTATGAGAATTTGGTAGCAAAAGGGATAGATATACAATCTAAGATAAAAGAGTTTATCTATGAAACCATAGATGATGGCTATCCTGCTATTAGCTTTGAAGAGGCAAAGCAAAGGGTTGCTGATGCTGTTGAACGGTATAAAACTGGTAAAGGTACTTATTATACTGAAGAAGAGTAT
>CAZGCF010000047.1:0-7541 GCA_964524095.1 uncultured Campylobacterales bacterium
AAAGATGTTTCTATGGATATTAAATCTATGCTTGATGAGATAAAAGCAAGAAAGAAGCTTACCAAAAATAAGATCGTCGTTGGAAAGCTTGATGAAAAAGTAGTTGAATTTTTGAATAAAAGAGGCGTACCCATTCATACTAAAGAGATATATTTAACTCATAAAGGATTATCACATCTTGCAAGAGAGAGCAAAAAGCAAAGAGGCGCTGGACTAAGTGAAGAGGATATTTTAAGAATATCTGATGTTTTAGAAAATCCTTATGCTATATATTTTGATAGCAAAAAAGATAAACTAAATTTACTATATTGTGGAGATAAAAAAGAGTGTTCGAAATTAATAAAAATAATTGTAGATACTAATAGTATTGCTAATAGAAAAGAGAGAATTACACTTGTAAAAACAGCTGGTTATGTTCAAGAATATAATGTAAGAAATAACAAAGATTATATAGTTTTAAAAGAGAAGTAGGGGAGACCGTTACCCTCCCATATCGGTCACCTTTTCAGGTCACCGCCGTCGGCACAACGGATTATTTCCGAACTGTCTACTTCTCTTTAAATGTATTATACCACATTTTTCTCATTTCTTGGTTCATCTTTTAATCCATCTTCTACTTCTGCTTGGATTTTTGCCATATCGTCATATCATATTTTTATATCTTTTTTTAAAAACTTGGCATTCTCTATTTGCTCAACTGCATCTAAAAGTCTTTGAATTATACTCTTCTTGTGAAATCAATACAGCCGAATGTTTATCTTTAGTGGTTATCACAAACCCCTCATAATTATCACAAGCTCTATTTATAATCTCTCTCAAATTATTTCTTGCTTGTGAATAAAAAAGTGCCTGCATTTTGTCTCCTTGTTGACAATATATTGTCAATTGTACTCAACTCAACCTTTATGATGGCTTGTATCCAAAACAAGCCAATATCCACCTTTTTTACCGATTCTTTTAAGAAGTTTTTCACTTTTGAGTTTTTCAATATCTCTTTTTATAGTTTTATCTGATACATTTAGAATCTCTGAAATCTCACCAATTGTTATGTATTTATTCTCTTTTATAAGTTTTAGAATCTCTATAACTCTTTTTTTAGGGACATTTTTAGGGACATTTTTAGGGACATTTTGAAATGTTTCATTGCAAATAGTTAAAATTGCCTCTAGCATATATTCAATAAAAGGTGTACTATCTCCTGTTATTCCCGATTTTTCTAAGGCTTCATAATAACTCTCTTGTGTATCTCTTACAATACTTTCAATAGGAATATTTAAAAATATCTTTTTCCAGTTATACAAAATCAATGATTGCCAAAATCTTCCAACTCTTCCATTGCCATCTTCAAATGGATGTATAAACTCAAATTCATAATGAAATACTGAACTTTTAATCAAAGGATGAATATCACTCTCATTTAGCCATTGAAAAAGATTTTGCATAAGATTAAAAACCTGTTTTGCAGGTGGAGCAATATGTACAATCTCTTCATGATTTCCAACTCCTACATCTGCATTTCTAAAACATCCTGCATTTTTCAAAATATTTCCCATTAAAATTTTATGAGCTTTTAGCAGATCATCCATACTTTTGTAATCAAATTCTTCAATATTTTCATAGATGTTAATTGCGCCTTTTACTCCCGCTATCTCTTTTGGAGTTGCTAAAACTCTTTTTCCTTCAATTAAAGCAGTTATTTTTTCTTCACTTAATTCAATTCCTTCTATCTGTAAAGTTCCTGCAATAGTTTTGATTTTGCTAATTTTCCTAAGTTTTAAATCTATGTCAAACTCTAATATTTCAAGTTTTGTAACTATTTCAGTTATTTGACTGACTAAATTTAATATCTTTTCAGTAATATTAAATGGTGGAATATAGCTACTCATCATCTCCCTTTTGAATCACAAACGCAACACTCTGCACCACCTCTCCGCCAATCTCTTCAAACGCTCTAGCGCCAAGGTGTACCAGTGTATCTATACGATGATTTGAGATGATTTTTTTTCTAAGCTTTTCATAACTACTAAGGAACATCCAAGAGTGTTGGTTGATCATACTCATAAAACCCTTTGGCTTTGTAAACTCAAGGGAACGCTCCATAAACACTGCAAAAAGATCCGACTTACTCTCTGGGTATCTTTTTTTTACAAAGTCGCTAAGCTCTTTGTTCATCCCTTTTGCACCCATATATGGAGGATTTGTCACGACGCAGTGGTAACTGTTTGTCAAGATCTTTTTTTGCAGTTCATATTCGCTACTATTTTGTGCAAACATACCGCTTTTAAACTCTTCATCATCTTTTGGTGTTAAAAGCGATCCAAAGTTTTTAATGTCCTTAAAGGTTTCACTATCAAATTCTTGAAGCTCTATGACATTTGGTTTTACATTTTTACGAAAAAAGCGTCTATGGTAGAGTCTTGCTTTCATCGTTAGCGCAAATGCGGCAAGTGTTGCAGCACGCTTGTCTATGTCGCATCCAAAGAGATTGTTTTGAAGTATCAGTTTAGGGATCTCGCTTTTGTTGTAGCCTTGCTCTTCATAGATCTTTACCAATAGATCAAACGCATAGGTTAAAATGTGACCGCTACCACAACATGGATCAAACAGAGTCAACTCTTCGATAGATTCGATCTTTATAAACTCTTTTTCTTCACTCTTTTGTTCAATGTAGTACTTCATATGATCTTTTAGTTTTGAGTCTGGATTGTTCAACATCCACAATCTGCCAAGAGAGTTTTCTACCATATATTTTACGATCCAGTGAGGGGTAAAGAGTTGTGTAGCGGCTGGAATGTTTTGAGGTGTGATCTTTACATTCTTTTTCAATTTGTTAAAAACTTCATCTTTCTTTTCAGCTATGTAAAACTGATATAGCCAACCAACAATCTCAACATCTTTTAAAGATTCATCATCAAGAGCTTCTACAACCTTTGCACGTATGGAGTTACTACTTAACATATCATCAGGAAGCAGAAGCTCGGTGTAATCTTTGATCGTCTCAAACATAAAGGGCATAATTTCAGAGTAGTAGTTGCAAGCAGAGATAAAAAGCATTCGGTAGGCTTCATTGTCAGGATTGTTTGAAGGTATCTTGCCATCACATAAAGCGTAAAACTTCTCTCTATCAAGATTTAGTTTATCGCTTATATCTCCACCTTTTGCAAGGTTGAAAATCTCAGGAAGGGTTTGTCCCCTTATAGGCGATACAATGCCGCTTTCTGTGATGCCATTTGCATCCATAAACCTTAAAGCAATCAAGCGGTTAAACCAGGTATATGCCACCTCTTCGATAAGTTCATCTCTTTTTTGATCATCTATTTTTCCATCTGTCGTACATCTTTTTCTAATAAGCTCAATATTTTGCTCTTCATCTTTAAGCTCAATAGGAAGATTACTACCTAATCCTAAAAGATAGTCTAACTTTGTGCTTATGCTTCTCTTTAACTCATTGCGAATTGAAGTGGCAAACTTTTTTAGTGCTGACTTGTTCATTTGATAATCCTATATGATAATCTGCTTTCCATCTTCTATCTCTTTTAAAAGGTTGTTTTCAAGCTCTTTGATGTATCGTTTAGCATCTTCAATACTCTCGATTTTTCGTATATTCTTAGGTGCCAACTCTTGTATGCTTACTCTTCTTTTATATATTCTGTTTTCATCGGCAACTCCCTCTTTTTTAGGGATTAGCTCTTCCATCCTTTCAAAGCCTTCCATTTTATAGGCGGTTAATTTTTCATTCGATACCAACTGATTGATAAAGTCAATGCTACTACTCTTTTCTATCTCTTCTTGGATATTTTGTAAAGGTCTAATGATTTTATATCTCTCTTGAATAGGAACCTCTGTAAAGTTTTCATCATTCTGTAGTTCGGTAATGATGGTTTCAATCTTCTCTTTTGCTTTTATGCGAGTATCTTTAATGAGTCTGTCAACTTCCTCTTTAACAACTTTAAAAGAGTTGTTAGCATCTAAAATCTTCCTACCTTTAAATGGTTCTCTATCTTTTAAGAGTGCTAAGAGATCGTTCTTTTTCTCATTTGCAATGTGGTAGAGGTTTGTCTTATTATCTTTTACAAACTCATCTATATCTTTATATATCTGAAATTTATTTCCGCGCATAAACTCCAACATTGGATCGAGCATATCCTCTTTCATATCAAGCAGTTCATCTTCCAACTCTTTAAGTTTTGTAAAAAAGTCATCAAATCCAATGTTGACTTTTGAGAGTATCTTTATAGGCTCTTCAAAACTTTCAGCAAAAGGGTAGGCTTCTTTTTTGTAATCTTCTAAATCTTTTATCAACTTTTCAATACCGCTTTTTGCCTCTTCATAAATCTCTCTGGCACTATTTGAGCTAAATTTACCTTCTGGTAGAAGTTCTGTTAAGATCTCTTTTGAGAGTTTTAAAACCTTCTCATCAACTACTGTTGCCGGTTTTATTATGGTATTTGCAAATTTGCGGTTGTTTGTAAGTGCGGTATATAGATCATTTCTACTTAATGGGGTACTGCTTTCAAATATATCGATAAACTTCTTTTTATAAAGTGATGCAATAATGCACATAATAGCAGCTTGATACCATCCGTAAGGTTTAGATGTAAAGGTATCTAATATTTTAGAGATGGTAATGGTTTGAAACTCTCTGTTTTGTCTTTTGATGAAGTTTAACATTGTCTCTTCAGCTTCATTCAATCCATCAAGAGAGCTGGTTAAAAGATCATCATTTGTTGTAAGGATGGTTTTTATATCCTGTTCTCTATATTCGTCTTTTAACATTCCAATATTTGTATAAAAAGATGGAAGTATCTCATTGAAAGCATTTTCTACGACTGTTTTTGGATCGCTTGATTTAATCTCAAGTTTTTTCCCGTTAAAGTAGATGTCAGAGTTTATAAACATCTCTTTTAGTTTGGCTTGCAGATCTTTTCGTCTGGTAGTGTTGTCTTCCTGTTTTTGGATTATGATCTGATTCTCTGTTGGTGTTAGATTTCCACTCCTTTTTTGTGGAATATATTTGTTTGTCTGTACATATAGACGCAACTCTTTTTCAAATTCTGGATCGCTTTTCATAACAATAATGAGATCATTATCACTAAAAGATTTGTAAATATAATGATCTTCATTTTGACTATCTGCCAATGGAGTAATGATGTTTAAAGATAGCTCCTCCTCTCTACCTTTAACCTTTGCATCATCCATCTTTCGCATAAATGAGTAGTATTGACCATTTTTATATTTGAACTTATTGATGCTCAAAATATTGTCATATACCCAATCTGCTAACTCTTTGTACATATCGCGCTCATCAACGATGATTGCTTTTATCTCATTCTCTATATCTTTCTCTTTATCTGTCAAAAATTCGTAAACTTCGCCAACTTTTTGGATGTAAACCTCATTGATCAAACGGTTTAGAGACTTTTTGACTCTCTCTTTATGCTCTGAAATATCTACTTCAAGATTATCAACAAGCAAAGTTGTTATATGATCAAGCGTTGCATTGAACTCTTTGACATACTTGACCATAAAGAGAACTTTTAGCACTTTCAAAGAGAATTCATCCAGATTATTCAAAGCGGTAGTCATCAACTTTTTAAATTCAGGCACTATAATCTCTGAAATACCATCATAAAAGTAGTCGAATGAAGCTAATGTACCTACATCTTTATCGCCAATCGCTTTTGCTACAGATTGGATGACATCAAGCATAGATCGTTCACCGATAGATTGATGTTTCCCTTGGAAAGCATCATTTTTAGAGAGACCTATGATACAAGATTGAAATAGTTCCAACTGGTAAGGGATAAATGGATAGGTTAAAACAAACTCATCTCTATCTCTGTAGCTGTGATAGGTACGACCTCTCTCTGAAAAGTAGATGATCGATGCCAAAGAGTTTTGGTGTTTGTCATACAAAGATGACAGAGATGGTTTTACTTCATCTTTTTTATCAAGAAGCCTCTTTTGAATAACCTCATTAGCATTTTGGCTTGTTAGGTTAAGTTTTACTTTAAATCGTCCTAAAATCTTTGAAAAGTCCATCTCTTTAGACTGTTTACCAACATCAATCAACTCTTTAACTGCACTTTGACTTGTGACA
Organism: uncultured Campylobacterales bacterium; assembly: GCA_964524095.1. Lineage (GTDB taxonomy): Bacteria > Campylobacterota > Campylobacteria > Campylobacterales > Hydrogenimonadaceae > Hydrogenimonas. Next base: position 6,101 of record CAZGCF010000047.1, read on the forward strand.
ATAACCCAAGCTTGACCTTTTGCTTTGACAGCAAGTGACTCTACAATGGTTTGCAGGTTTAACATAAGTTTTGAGTTGTCGCCTATAAATTGTCCAACTTCATCTATCATAAAGATTAGACGATAGTTTGGCTCTTGATTGTTGATATATTCGCACACCTCTTCAACAAAATCTTCTACACTCAATGAGTAGCCATTGTGAAGATTTTGGATCGATTGCAAAGCACTTTCAAAAGATATATCTTTAACATCGCTCAATGCTTTAGCAATATTGTCTATTTCAAACTCAAACTGTTCACGACCTATGCTCCAATCCAATCCGCTATGAGCTTTAAACCTCTCTTTAAACTCTTCATAAATTCCATTTTTGTCCAATTTCTTCTCGAAATCTGCAATATACCCCTGTTTGTGGTAGTAGCCTCTCATCTCATTAAAGACTTTCATAAAGACATTTAAGATGGCATCATCTTTACGATTTATAGCCCCTGTATCTGCCTTTTGATCGATGTTAAAAAGAATAGTTTCAGTTTTAATTGAGAGAGCTTTTTTTATGTTTGCTTTTAGAAATTCATCTTCAATCTTTTCTAAAAATATTTTGCCAATATCTTTGGAATCGACCCTTTTTGATGATAGTATGTAAGATAGTATCTTTAGCAAGTGTGATTTACCAGATCCAAAAAAACCGGAGATCCAGACACCTACACTTTCAGTTTTTTTTCCAATAGTGCTACTATATTGATCGAAAAATTGATCAAACTTCTCTGTTAGCTCTTTGGTTACAACATACTCTTCAACCTCTTGCAATATAGCTTCATTGCTTAGATTATCAGCTTTTATAACACCTTCTATGGAGCGATGAATATCTTTTTTGAAAAGTTCTTTAATCATAACAATCTTTACCCTGTGGAGTAGTGTTCTAAGTTATTGGCGCGATAGTAGTTGTCATCTTCTATTTTTCCAAAAAGAGTTAAACGGCGACCGTCAAATACTCCCGGAAAAAAGAGTAGCATTGGACGATCTTTTATGCTATTTTGTAAATTATTAAGTATTGTATGGGAGCGTATGTAGGGATAGACTTTTCCTACACCACTTATGAGTACAAGCTTTGAGTCATTTGTATCATTTTTATCACTCTCTTTGATTCTCTTTTCTATCTCAGGGATAAGATGATCTTTTGCATCTAAAACATTTTGCAAAGCACTAAATAGTCTGCTTTTTCCCATACTCTTTTCTGTCGCTTTTATTCTTTCAAGCAGATTTCTATTTTGTAAAATTGTTATAGCAACATCATAAAGATCTATTTCAAGGGCGGTTATACCGTTTGTTTTTAGTCTATTGATCAATATTTTTATCTTATTTGAAACTTCGTTTTCTTGTACTGGGTTGTATGTGGAGATAAAAAATGGAATTTCGCCAGAGAGTCCTTGCAGATTTAAAAACTT
>CAZGCF010000048.1:0-7516 GCA_964524095.1 uncultured Campylobacterales bacterium
AATAAAATTCACTTTAAGGAAAAGAGATGTCGAAGCGTATTGGAACTTTTATTATTATAGGGTTAACACTATTTTTCTCATATATGGGTTACTCCTATCTACACTACCGTTCCGTTAATGCAGTAAGCGACGCCGCATTTATAAAAAGCGATAAACTCTCCACACTAAGTTTTAAAGTTGGTGGAAAAGTTGTTGAGATGAAAAGAGTTGAGAATGAAGAGGTTAAAAAAGGTGAACTCTTGGCAGTTATAGACCCAAAAGATTTAAAGATATCAAAAGATAAGATGCTCTACTCTATAGAGAGTTTGAAAAAATCGATAGAGGCTTTAGAGCTTAAAAAAGATCGTTTACAAAAGAGCCTACAACTGCAAAGAGAGATAGCAAAGATAGATATAAAAGCTATTGAAAAAGAGAAAGAGTCACTCCATTTTAATATAGAAGCCTCTAAAACAAAACTAAGAAAGTTACAACTTGATCTAAAACGATATAAAAATATGTTAGATCAAAACCTAATAGCATCAACTGAATATGAAAATATCAAAACAAGTTATAGTGCACTTAGTAAGCAGATCGAAGCAATGGAAAAAAAGATCGATGAGATAAATGTCAACATATCAAAAGCTAAAAAAGCTTATAGCTTGGCTATACTCAATGAGAAAGAGATTAAAGAGCTTGAAAAGAGTATAGAGGCTCAAAAAGAGAATCTTAAACTACAAATGAAGTCACTAGAAGATATAGAGAATAGAATTGGATATACAAAACTATATGCACCATTTGATGGAATTATTGCAAAAAAGTTTCTATCTGCTCCTCGCGTAGTCAAAGCAGGTTCTCCTATTTATGCATTAGCCGATCCAAAATCACTATATTGCGAAGTACTACTCTCTGAAAAGAAGATGTATGGAATTAAAGAGGGAAGTAGTGTTACAATTAAAGTAGATGCAGTAAAAGATAGAGTCTATAAAGGAGTGGTAGAGTCAATAGCCCCTACATCTGCATCAACTTTCAGTCTTGTACCTAGAGATATTGCAAGTGGTGAATTTACTAAATTAGATCAACGTTTTGTTGTGCGAATCAAGCTTGACAACATCGATGGGTTGCGTGCTGGTATGGGTGCAACTGTTGCAATTAAGAGGGATTAAATAATGGCTAATCCTTGGGATATTACATCCAAAGAGAGAGCTATATTTAGCATCATTGTAATGACTGGTGCCTTTATGGCAATTTTAGATACAACAGTTGTAGATGTAATTGTTCCTAAACTTACAGGTCCATTAGCAACCGATATGTATGGAGTACAATGGATCATTACAAGCTATATGGTTGCCGCCGCTATTGCACTGCTGATTACAGAGTATCTAATAAAAAGATTTGGCTCAAAAGCGATCTTTCTTGCAGGAATTGCACTATTTACAACTGCTTCTTTCTTTTGCGGTACCTCATCAACACTTGAAGAGATAATCCTCTTTCGTGTCATTCAAGGGTTTGGTGAAGCACTCATTATGGTTACAAGCCATGTTATGATCTTTAGCTACTTTCCACCCGAAAAGAAGGGTTTGGCAATGGGGATTTACGGGCTTGGTGTAAGTTTTGCACCAGCTTTGGGTCCTACAATTGGTGGCTATTTGACAGAGTACTACAATTGGCGAATGGTCTTTTTTATAAACGTACCTATTGGTATTTTACTTGTTATTGCTGGAATTGTTTATCTACCAAAAGATCAACTCTTTGAAAAATTGAAGTTCAACTTTGTAAGCTTTCTGCTTCTCTCACTAGCAACAGTTTCACTACTTATTATGCTTAGTCGTGGTCAACAGATGGGGTGGTTTAACAGCTCAACCATAGGTCTATTACTATTTATATGTTTAATCGCATTTCTACTCTATGCATTGAGCGAAATCTGGTCAAAACATAGACTGATCGACTTTACACTATTTAAAAATCCAACCTTTACCAATGGAATGATGATCTACTTCTTCATTCTTGGATTCTCTATGTATCAATATTTTTATCTTTTACCCGTATATTATGAGCATATCAAAATGCTTCCAACACTTGATGCTGGTATAGCTGTCTTTGCATTTGCTGTCTTTATAGGATTCTTCTCTCCTGTTGCAGGAATATTAGCCGACAAAATTGGAGCTAAAAGGACGGTTCTCATTGCATCGATCTTTTATGTAATCACCTCGATCACCTTTTTACCGTTACTAAACTACTATACACCATTGACACAAGCAATGCTTTTAACCATTCCATTTGGAATAGGTATGGGGCTATTCTTTGCCCCTGTTACAGTGATGGTACTTCAAAGTGCACCGGCAGACAAAAGTGAACTTGCAATTGTGCTAATGGACTACTTCAGATTTGTAGGTGGAAGTTTTGGTACAGCACTGGCTACCAACAATATGGAGTATTTTAAAAATCTCCACTTTCTTAGAATGGAAGAGCTACAAAACATTACCTACCTTCAAAACTATCTTACATCAATAGAAGAGAGTCTTGGAATCACTGCCGATCAGGTTAAAGCCATTTTTATGAATTATGAAACCTTTATGAGTTACAACTATGGATTTTACAACACCTTTATGCACGCAGGATATTGGGGAATTTTAGGTTCAATTTTTGTACTACTTCTATTTGTTAAACTCAAACCATCTAAGGATACAAAATGAAACGTTTAACTCTTCTACTCTTTCCTTTACTGATCTATGCCCAAACCTACCAAGAGATTTTAAGCGGAGTAGATAACTCCCTACAACTAAAAAGTGCTAAACAGCTTGAAGAGTCTGCAAAATTGATCTCTGAAGCCAAGAGGGGTAAAAATCTTCCAACTCTTGATCTCAGTTTTAGCGGAGTATGGCTAAATGAGAAACCGACAGTAAACTTTCTCAATGGAACTTTTCCTCTTGGTTCTGAACGCACTTTTACAGGTTCGCTGAAACTCTCCTACCCTATTTTTACAGGTTTTGCTATTAGTGCTGAAATTGATCAGGCAAAATTGGAGTCTGAAAAAGCTTCACTAAAAGTGCTTGATCTTAAACGAAATCTCTACCTACAAGCAACACAACTCTTTGGTGCCATCTATTCAGCCCAAGAGAGTTTAAAAGCTAAAGAGGAGGCAAAAAGAGCTATTGAATCTGCATATAAAAAGGCAAAAGGGCTTTATGACAATGGCATTCTTCCACCAGCAGATCTATACAATATTGAAGCTAAACGGTATGCAATTGAGTCAGAGATCACTACTACAAAGAGTCAAAAAGAGAGGCTACTTAACCAGCTTAAATATCTTCTAAACCAACCTATTACATCTGTTGAACTTTCTAACTTTCCACTCCAAAAATTAAATAGAGAAGAGATCATAGCAACAGCACTCCAAAAGCGTGAAGATATTCAAGCTCTGCAACTTGCTTTGAAGATCGATAGTAAAAGTGAAGTAGTTGCAAAGAGTAGATACTATCCAACTGTTGCTCTAATAGCAGAGTTAAAAAGAAAAGGTGATACATTGGCACTTAATGGTGATGGATTAAGCAATGCTGATCAAAGCTACATTGGCACAGTAATCTCTTGGAATCTCTTTAACGGTTTTTCTGATAAGAAGCAGTATGAAGCTGTACGTTACCGCACTCTTTCAGCCCAAACCACTCTTAATGACTATAAAAACCGTGTTAAAACAGAATTGGAGAATGCCTTTTTAACCCTATCTGCTCTTCAATCAAAGCTTTTAAGTGCAGAGATGGAGCTAAAAGCTCAAAAAGAGTATTATAAATTAACAAAAGGGAGGTTTGAAAACCAGCTTGCAAGTGCTGATGAACTTAGCCGTGCCATCGCCGACCTTTCAACTGCTCGTACAAAAGTTTCGGTACTTAAGAGTCAAATCTTTATTCAAAGAGCTACAATAGGATTGATGGCAGGATTAGAGCGTTTTAAAACGCTCTTTATAAATTAGCTACCTTTTTATATAACGGCGTATTTGCCGTCCTCCCCTATAACACTCTTGGCATATACCAAATCTAAAGTTTGGCGGTAGCGGCTTTCCACAACGTTTACAAGCTCTGGCAAAAACCCCTTGCCTTAAAGAGCGTTCAATAAAGTCATTAAGAATTCTCCTAGCTTCTAAAGCATTTTCAGTATCAACAAAAGAGTCTGGAAAACGGTAAGATAACCAAAGATATAAAGATACCTCTTTAACCATCTCTTCTGCTTCAAAGAGCATATCTGAAGTTTGTGCAACTTGAGGCAGATGTTCGGGCAGATTAAATGGAATTGGCTCTTGTCGCTCAAGTGAGATAAGGTAACGATGAAAAACACTCTCAAGGTATGGCGATCCCAAACTAAGTGGTGCACAAGCTAAATGGTATTTTGTCTTAAGGTCAAGATTATAGAGATCTACCATCTTAGCAATCTCAAGCATATTTTCAATATTAGCCGCAACAAATGGACCATCAAACTGCATATGTTTAACAAAGAACCCCAGAATCTCTGAAAGGCTTTGTGTCTCAATGATTTTTGCAATCAAATCGATATGATCAAAGTTTGCCATTACACGGTATGGACCACGAATCGATGGAGATGGCTCATCTATGAGTTCAGCAATAGTGTTTAAAACAGCTCCTGTCAGAGCACCTACAAAACCCTCTTCATGTAAACCGTAACGCCCTGCCCGTCCTGCAATTTGACGAATTTCAGATGGTGTCAAAAGACGACGGCTTTGACCATCAAACTTAGAGTCACGTGCAAAAAGAATAGTTCTAATAGGAAGGTTAAGCCCCATTGCAATAGCATCAGTTGCAACCAAGATTTGTGATTCGCCTTCTCTAAATCGTCTTGCCTCTTCCCTTCGTACTTCCGGACTCAAATTTCCATAAACAACAGAGACATCATAACGACCGCTTAACTGCTCTTTGAGTGCTAAAACATCACGTCTTGAAAAAGCTACAATAGCAGTAGAAGGTTCAAGTTTTTTCAGTGATGTAGAGTTAGAGTTAAGAATAAGTGGAGATTTTCTCTCAAACCGCACTACTTCAAGCTCTTCATCAAGCCACTCTGCCAACTCCTGCACCGCTTCGAGTGCATCTTCACTTCCAGTCATTATGACTGTATGAGCAGGAATCCCAATAATAGCATTTGCCCAAGCCCAACCACGATCAGGATCAGCAATCATTTGAACTTCATCTATAACACAGACATCAACATCAACCTGGAAGTTTGCCATCTCAATGGTTGAGCTTATGTGTGCTGCCTCCTCGTCAATAATCTGCTCTTCTCCTGTTATCAAACTAGCCTCTAACCCGGAGTTTTTTAAAGTTTCATACCCTTCAAGTGCTAAAAGTCGAAGAGGAGCAAGATAGTATCCAGTGTCAGCCTCTTTTAGTTTCTCCATAGCGGCATATGTTTTTCCACTATTTGTAGGACCAACGTGAAAGATGAGTTTACGCCCCATCTCCCTTGCCAACGGGAAAAGGTTTTTAAAATCTCTTATGGTACGTGCAAGAAGTTCTTCACGCTGTTTTTTAAGCTTGAGTCCCTCTATTTGGCGTGCAAAATGGCGATTGATTCTTTTTAATGTTTTGTAAGGTATCTCAAGAATCTCTTTTTGAGAAATTGCATCAAGAACAGAGTTGGCAATGATCGTCTCTACCTGCTCATCTGACATCTCAAGCCCTTCAGCCTCACTTAAGAGGGCATCTTTAAGAGCGATCAATTCTGCATCAAACTGCGCCTCAACCTCACTACGACGCATTTCAAAGTCTTCATCAATAGGCAAAGGCTCATTTTCCCAAATAGCCTGATAGAGCCATCTCTTCTCTATCTCAAGCATTAGCTTATATTTGACTCTCCACTCCCGATTTTCAAAAAGCTCTTTTTCAAATCTTTTAAATACTCTTATACTATCAGATAAAGACTCTATATCTTTAACCTCTATGACATTAAGCAATATTTCATACAGATACTCTGAAGGAATCGGAACAAATGCAAGATCACAATTTTCAGGAATACGTTTAATCGCCTTTAATTTCTGATCTTTATCTAAATATCTGTTAGGTTTTGAAGCAATATCTAAAAACTTTTTGATCTCATCTTCTCTTTTTTGAACTGCACTCTCTTTACAACTCTCAAGTCTCTTGCCAAGCTCTTCTTCATCAAGAGTTAAAATCTCTTCATCATCAAAAGGTCTGCATTTAAGTTCAAGAATTTTATGGAACTTCTCACCAAAAATTTCAAAGTTAAATGAGTGAAAAAAGTGAAAGTTACCATCATCATCAAATGAGCCTTCAAACTTCTCTTCCAAGCTATTACGCTTTTTAGCGTTTCGCAACTTCATAAGAGATTTTTGAATCCGTTTTGGGGTAATCTTTTTTAGCTTCACATCTTCAAAGAGCTCTCTTATTGCAACTGCTTCACTTGGAGTATGCTCTATGGCAGAAAGTATCTCATCGATCTTTTCAAGCCTTGCTTCTTGGCTTGTAACTGTCTTATCTGCCTTAAAAGTTGTATCAAGCGATTTTAGATACTCAGTGATCAATGCTCTGTCTGCCGTATCGCCATTTGACCATATTCGACGAAAAGCCTTTACAAGATCTGCTTTTGTTAAGTTCTGCTCTTTAAGTGAGAGGATCATCGCCATCTCTATCAAGTTATCTAATGGAACACGGGTGATCCCCTCATCAAAACCTTCACCACCAAAAATTTTACGTATTGTTTGATTATATTTAATCAGTTTTTTCTTTTTCTTTGCCATTAACTTTTACTTATTTTCCTTTAGGTCTAAATGCTTTTATAACACTCTCATCTGTAACCATATAACGCCCACCAATCAGATCTATGCAGTAAGGAACTGCCGGAAAGACTGCATCAAGACACTCACGAATAGATTTAGGCTTCCCAGGTAGGTTTATTATAAGACTCTTATTGCAGATACCGGCGGTTTGACGACTCAAAATTGCTGTAGGTACATACTGTAAACTTACCTGACGCATCAACTCACCAAATCCCGGCATCATCTTTTGACAAACCGCTTCAGTAGCTTCAGGCGTGACATCACGCGGTGCAGGTCCTGTTCCACCTGTAGTAACTATTAAGTCGCACTCTTCATTATATGCCAACTCTTTAAGAGCCTTCTCTATCTCCTCTTTTTCATCAGGAATACATCTATAAACAAACTCTATCTCATTTTGCAGATACTCTTTTAGAGTATCCATAATGGCTACACCTGAAATATCATCATAAATACCGGCACTCGCACGATCACTTGCTGTAACAACTCCAACTTTAATTTTATCCATCTGTTAAACTCCTAAGATTTTTTCAAAAGCTTTAACATAAATCTTGCTATTTGCAGTAATTAAGTTTTTAATTGGATCAAAAAAGAGTATCTCAATATCACAAAATTTTGTAATAATTTTGCTTAACTCTTCTCTTTTCTTTTCATCATCTTCATCAAAAATGTAGCTCCCATCTTTGACTATATTTGAAGCTAACTCTAAAAATAGTTCATACTCTTTATTTGTTAATCCTC
>CAZGCF010000049.1:0-7463 GCA_964524095.1 uncultured Campylobacterales bacterium
ATACAAATGCAACTGCATTATGTCCATACCACCATTGTACAAGCGCATCATTTGTTCCAGAATACATTGATACAGAGTGCATAAAGCTACCCATACCTGTTACTAAATAGGTAGGTACTTCCATGTTATTAAACAGATACAACATAGCAACACCCAAGAATGTTGCAATATAGTACCAAACAGATATATAAAGAGTATTCTCTCTTCTCATTCCAATTAAACCAAACATTGCCACGCCCCAAAGAACCCATACAACAACAGTTAATAAGTCTAGTGGCCACTCCATCTCAGCATACTCTTTTGATGTTGTATAACCCATCAACTCTGTTACAACCATTAACGCAGCCAAAAGAAGATAGAGCACAAAGTGCAATTTACTAATTGTATTTACAAAGTTAGATTCTACAATTGAAACTTTTAATACCCTTTGCAAAACATAATATGATGTAGCAAATATACCACTCAATGTAAAGCCAAATGCCACAACATTTGTGTGAAGTGGGCGTAACCTACTAAATGTTCCATACTGTCCAAATAAATCATTTAGGCCAGGAAAAGCCAACTCAAAGGCAATATATGTGCCTATAATCATTCCAACTAAACCGAAAATAATGGCTAAATAAGAAAACCATTTTGCAACGGTATAGTCGTATTCTAACGCTGCATTTTGCATGCAAACCTCCTTACATTAATTATCTCGATATACCCAAGAGAATATTACATAATATTACAGTGACATCATAGTGACATTTTTTTAAAAAAAGGCTTAAATTCTGTTAACAAAGAATTAATTTTTTAATTAAGGTTAGTTTTACTATTATAATAGGTTTTATATTCAACAAATAACTACAAAATTAGTAGAATTTGTAATGTTAAATATATTTAAGAAAGCACAAAAGAAAAAATTTATTGCACTTTTGTGCTTTAAAATTTTCTGAAGAAGATATTTATAATTTAATATACAAGTAATATACAAGCCAATTTAATTTTAGCTATTATTGATCATATTAAGAAATTCATTAAAGATATATCTACTCTCATGAGGACCAGGTGAGCTTTCAGGATGGTGCTGAACAGACATAATAGGGCTATCTTTATATTTAACACCCTCTATTGTTCCATCAAAAAGATTGGTATGCGTAACTTCAGCAATCTCAGTAATCTCATCTGGTACATTGTAGTTATGATTTTGTGCAGTTATCTCTACAGCACCTGTAGCACTATTTTTTACAGGATGGTTACCTCCATGGTGACCAAATTTCAATTTATAGGTATCGTATCCATGTGCAATAGAGAGAAGTTGATGCCCCAAACATATTCCAAACATTGGAACTTTGGCTTCAATTAACTTTTTAATCTTCTCTTGCTCATCTTTAAGAATCAGCGGATCTCCTGGACCATTAGATAGAAATACACCATCAATATCTCCGCTTTTAAATCTTGAAATAAGCTCATCAGCATCTACACTATTTGGAACTACTTCTACCTCCATGCCAGCTTCTGTAAGCTCATTTAGAATATTACGCTTTACTCCAAAATCAAGAGCCACAATCTTTGCTTTTGGTTCAGAAGCATCATTATAGCAGTAACGCATTGCATCATAATGTCCACTCTTATGGATGTATGGCTCTTTTGTACTAACCTCTTTTATATAGTTTACTTCACTAATATGAGGTGCATTTTTAAGCATCTTGGCAAGCTCTTCTTTACTGCTTACCTCCGTTGATGCAATCATCATCATAGCACCCTCTTCTCTAACCATTTTAGTCAAAAAACGGGTATCTATATCACATATTCCAAGCACATTAAAACGCTTTAAAAGCTCATGCAGTGGCTCTTCACTTCTGAAATTTGATGGTATATCTTGATATTGGCGAACTATAATTCCTTTACACCAAGCCCCCTTTGACTCCATATCCTCAGCATTACACCCAACATTTCCAATCTCTGGCATCGTAAATGTCACAAACTGTCCTGCATAACTAGGATCGGTTACAATCTCTTGATATCCCGTCATAGAGGTATTAAATACTATTTCGCCAACTTTTGTTCCACTCGCCCCAAAACTTTTTGCCTCTAAAAAGAGTCCATTTTCAAAATAGATATATACTGACTGCATTACATCATCCCTCGCTTACGAAGCTCCTCTTCATAGAGACGCTCAAAAATTAGATCATACTCATCAGTTCCTGGAATCAATTTTCTTTTGTAGTTTGAAATTTTTTCAAGAACAGTATCTTCAATCTGTTCAAAAGATCTCATATAGTCCTCAATTGCTTTGAATATTACACCTCTAACTTGGTTTTCACTTACACTATAGTCAATCAACTCATCTTCCCATAACTCATTTAGAATTTTATGAGAGATATCGTTATAACGCTCTTCATAATTTAGTATAACACCATACTCTGGTGCCAATTTCTTCTTTATCATCCAAAAAAGCTGACGCACATCAGCACGCAAGAACTCTATCTCATCCTCTTTCTCTTCAATTAGTTCATTAACGCGCTCCTCAAGCGCCCGCTCATTTTTTACATCTTTCTCAATCACCTCTTTGGCTTTTTCAATTACCGGTTCAATTCCACGAATAATCTCTACAAAAGATGCATTTGCCAAATCTATACCAATTTTATTGGCTATATATGGTGCATGTGCAGAACTCAACTTCATAACGCGCCTTTATCCAATCCACTCATTTAAGTAGATATAATTTCTTTGTAGTTTATCTAAAGTTTGATAAAAATATCATTTTTTACTCTCTGAATTGACACCATTTTGAAGTAAAACAGTAATTTCAGAGGCTTTATCTGGACTCATTTTCGCTAAAATCTGCCCTACTATTTTAGGTTTGAGAGCTAAAAGAATATTGGCCGCTTGCTCAGGCTCCATCTTCTGTAAAATTTGTGCGGCTGATGAAGCTTTCATTTTTGCATACGTTTGCGAAACTTTATCTATTTTAGCCTTTTTAATCTCTTCTAAAATCTTTTTATTCTGCTCTATTAAATCTTCAATTGCTCTTTTTTCTGCTACTAGCTTCTCTTTTGTGGCATTGAGCTCTTGCTCTTTTTTTAAAAGTTGCTCCTCTTTGCGTTTCATCATAGCCTCTGTAGCCTCTTTAAGAGCCTCATAAGCCTGTTGTTGCTCATCTATTGCTTCAAGTTTTAATTCCAATTCATGCTTTCTCTCTTCAAATATTTTGTTGCACTCAAGCAGTTTAGAGTTTTCAGCATAAATCAAAACAGGTAAAAAGAGCCATAAAAACCAAAATCTCACTCTATATCCTCCATCCTAACACCTACATTATCGCGCCAAAAGCGTTGTGATGCTATCTCATCTAAACTATTTTGGATCTCTCTCTTCTCTTTTTCAATCATCTTTTTGACATAATAGGCTTCTATCGCTTTAGCCTGTTCATATGCAATATTAGCCTGTTTTAGAGCATTCTCTTTTTCATTTTTTGCACGTATAGCCGCAGAGATTTTAGTTTCACAAACCTCAATTGCCCTTCTCATTGCCTCTTTTTGTGTCATCAATACAGCTAACTGACCACCCTTTCCAGAAGTTGGTAAAGCTATTTTATGAGACTCTTTTAGCAGTCTCTCCCTCTCTTGCTGAAGCTTTCTAACCAAAGCATTAGCAGATGCCAAATCCAATTCAGCCTGATCAAACTGCTGTTTTCTCAATTTAACAAGTGCTTTATAGTTTTTTAGCATCACCAACCTTTACTGAAAAGCTAACTCAACTCCTAACAATAGTATCGTTTCTATCAGGACTAGTAGAGATTATTCCAACCTTAACACCACTTACTCTCTCTATAGTTTCAATATATGCTTTTGCTGAATCTGGTAGTTTATCATACTCACTTATACCCTCTACCTTATCCCACCCTGGGAATGTCTCATAGATTGGCTTAACATTTTCCAAATTGTAAGGGACATAATCGATCACTTCACCCTCAAACTCATAGCCTGTACAAATCTTAATCTCTTCAAAACCATCAAGCACATCTAGCTTCATCAATGAGATCTGATCACAACCATTTAATGCACAGGCATATCGTATAGCAACAGCGTCAAACCATCCGCACCTTCGCGGACGACCTGTTGTTGTACCAAACTCTGCTCCCTGTTGTCGTAAACGCTCACCATCAGCAGTAAAATCTTCACTTGGGAATGGTCCATTACCTACTCTCGTACAGTAAGCTTTTGCTATACCTGTAACTTTACCAATCTGCTTAGGTGAAAGCCCCATTCCCGTACAAGCACCACCTGCTACAGTATTGGAGCTTGTAACATATGGATATGTACCATGATCAATATCAAGCATCGTTCCTTGTGCACCTTCAAGAAGAACCTTCTTCTCCTCTTTTAAATATTTTTGAATCATCTGTGTTGTATCGGTAATAAATGGTAAAAGAGCATCTCTAAAACGTTTTAGATCATCTTTTAAAGAGGTTTCATTTGGAATCTCTACTCCCATAGCAGCTAATAGTGATCTATTTTGTTCCAAATACTCTTTTACTTTTTCAAAAAGAGTATCTATCTCTTTCAACTCTCCAACACGATGACCAGATCTAGAGATTTTATCGGCATAAGCTGGTCCAATTCCACGACCTGTTGTGCCAATTGCTTTATCCCCTCTCATTCTCTCTTTAGCCTGATCGATCAATTGATGATATGGCAAGATAAGATGAGCTTTATCACTAAGCCAAAGACGTCCATCAAGATTATCAAATTGTGACATCTCTTTTATCAAGTTGGTTGGACACACAACAACGCCATTACCAATGATATTTACAGCAGTTGGATTGAGTATTCCAGAAGGTATAAGATGCAATGCATACTTTTTACCATTGGTAACAATAGTATGACCTGCATTGTGACCTCCAGCAAAACGTGCCACAACCTCATACTCCTGAGCCATCATATCAACAATTTTACCTTTACCTTCATCACCCCACTGAAGTCCTACTATTAAATCTGCCCTATTCATTCTCTACCTTTATTTAAGTTACCAAATTTTACTAAAATCGAACTCTAAATCTTTTTTACACTTCTCTATCTCAATCATCACTGATGTTACCCATTGCCCTCTTTTAACTCATACGCTTTAAACTTTTTAATATAGGCATAGAGTAGTATTTAACCTTAAAGCACTTATAAACCACTCCCTACTTGTTCTATAAGAGCATCTGTATAGAGCGCAAACCCAGCCGCTAATATCTCATCATTTTTAAAGTGTCCTCCACTTGCAAGAGGAGTATTATTTTTAAAACATTGAAAAAACAGCCCATCATAGTAGCGCATTTTTGCATAGTATAGAGGTGCTAAAATAGTATGTTCATAGCGACAAGAGACCATTAACTCTCTCATCTTCTCTAGCTCAAAACGGAGAGCCTCTGGAACATTTGTTATAACACTCTCTAACTGTTCAAGGGTTTGAACACGAGCCAACTTTTCAAGCCATTTATGCTTTGTACCTAAGAGCTTTTCTATCTGCATAGAAGCAAACCACTCTAAAGGTATTCCAAACTCTAGCGATATAATAACAGGAATCTGAATATTTGAGATTTGCAATATAGGGTTAATATTGAGTCTATTAAAAATTGACATTGTAACATCAAGCACATCTGACAACTTTCCATCTAACCACTCAGCACCTATTTGATTGATCTCATCTGTTGGGTATCTAAAGACTGGCTGTATATAAAACCACTTCTTCTGAGCAGTTGTACGTCCAAGTCGCTTAGTAACCAATCGAACTACATCTATCGTACTATCTGCTCTTAGGGTAACTTCACGGTTTTGTGGATCACTTAGACGTATAAGCTCTTTATTGTCACGAATACTTTTTTGCTGATGATAAGAGAATAGAGGTGTAACAATCTCTTCAAAACCTTCACTCTCCAACATCTCACTCGCTATACGCTCAATATTGCGCTTTACTCTAGCACTCTCACCAAAATAGAGACGGCTTCCTGCGGGAATCTCGTGTTCAAAAATCATTGTTTCTCGTTTTTGTAATATACTTCATTAAATACTTTTGATGCCAATCCATCATATGGACGACGATCTAACCGTTCATATGCCCACTCAATTGCATTGACAACCCAAGCACTCTCATAAACTGGAATTAGACCCATCTGATTAACCCTAAAGAGCTTCCCTTTTAAATGGTCCTGACCACCTGCTATATTGACACCAAACTCTGTTTTTAGAATCGATCTAATGGCATTTGCATCTTCATCATAAACAGCACTCATACTAAGAGCTGGTGTTTTAGGATACAATTTACAACCTATCGCCTCAAGTGCCGATCTAGTTGCCAAGGCACGTGCTTTAGTATCTCTATAAAGCTTGTCATACCCCTCAGACTCAATCAACTCAAGCATCTTATTTAATCCAATGATCAGTGTCGTAGGAGCAGTGTATGCTGTAGTATTTTGTCTCTGCTTCTTTATCTCACTTGCAAGATTAAAGTAGTATCCACTACCATCTTTGATCTTCTCAACAGCCGCATCACTTAAGCCAATCATTGCCATTCCTGGAGGAAGCATAAGTGCTTTTTGACTACCTGCAATCAATGCATCTATATTTGTTGTATCAATTGGCTCTACACCAACTGCAGTAATACCATCAGCAATAACCATTATCTCAGGATTGATCTCTTTTATAGATTTAGCTATCTCTTCAACTGGATGTCGCAATCCGCCTGCGCTTTCACTAACCTGAATACAAAAAGCATCGATATCAGGATTTTGTGCCAATGCATTTTTGACATCTTCAACAGTTGCAGGAGTATCCCAAGAGTACTTTAACTCTACATGCTCTAAACCAAAAGCTTGAACAATCTTGCCAAAACGCTCACCAAACTTACCAGCATTGACAGTAAGAACCTTTTTTGTAGAAAGATTTGTTACGCACGCTTCCATCGCACCTGTACCGCTAGATGCAAGCATAACACACTCATCCATGCCAAAGAGTCGCATCAAACGCTCACGAGCCTCTTTGAAGATATCTTCAAACTCTGGTGTTCTATGATGAATTGTTGGACCAGCCATCGCCGTACGGACAGCTTCTAAAACAGGAGTAGGACCGGGAGTAAAAAGCAGCATTCGCCAACCTTTAAACAGAAATTTGAACTGATTATATCAAATGTAAGCTTATAACCACACCTATTTAACTATCATACAGCTTAATTAAATTTCTATCCCTTTCAATTTTGTTATTATAATAATTTAAATTAAGCAAATATTAATAATTAATTAATCTATTTTTTATATAATACGAAGTCTAAAATCAAAAGAACAAAAGGTTTTTAATGAAAAAAAGTGGCTCAGTTAGAAGCAAGTTTTTAATAAGTCTATCAATTATAATATCTATACTTACTTTAATAATTACAATTATTTCTTACAATAATAGCAAAAATAAGTTGGAATCTTTTGCTGCTAAAGATATAAACAT
>CAZGCF010000050.1:0-7396 GCA_964524095.1 uncultured Campylobacterales bacterium
CAAGAACGCAATTAGGTAGAATACTCGAGCATTGATCTGCTCAAGTTAATCTATCTTTGCTTTTGCCTTTTTATACTCTTCGGGGTGATTCAAATTGAAGAAAGGATCATCACTCTCAAAATCAACAAATTGAGTATTTGACTCTTTAAGAAGATACCCTAATTTGTGTTGGTTGTTTTTGATCATATCTTTAAGTTTTGGCAGTATATTTTTAGTATATATGCCACACATTGGGTGAGTACTGTTTGGACTTTTTGCAATTACGGCATCTACACTATTATCTTTTTTAAAAACCTCTACCAATCTTTTTATTACCTCTTTGTTTACAAACGGTGTATCGACACTTATTGCAAAGAGAGCATCATTATCAATCTTGTTTAGAACTGTTAATAACCCTACAGTTGGAGCATAAACTTCAAATGTTTCATCATCAAAAATAGTTGGAGCTGTAAAAGGGAATTTATCTCTTTTTGCACTGATGTAAATCTTTTCAAAAAGTGGAAGCAATTGACGGTATTGATACTCTGTAAGTGTAGAAAATCCACCAAATGGAAGAAGAGCTTTATCTTCTCCCATTCTTGAGCTTTTACCACCTGCAAAGATTACGCAGGGGATGGAGAATTTCATTTATATATTACGTGGATCGACAATTTTTCCAGCAATTGCACTTGCAGCTGCAACAGCTGAGTTTGCAAGGTATATTTCACTGCTTCTTGCACCCATTCGACCAACAAAGTTTCGGTTGGTAGTAGAGATACAGCGTTCATTATCTCCAAGAATTCCCATATAACCGCCAAGACAAGCACCACAAGTTGGGTTCGATACAACAGCACCTGCATCTATTAGTGTATCGATATATCCAGCTTTCTCCGCCGCTTTGAGTATCTTTTGAGTTGCTGGAGTAACAATCATTCTTGTATGGCGCGCTACTTTTTTACCTTTTACAATCTCAGCCGCAATCTTTATGTCGCTTAATCGTCCATTTGTACAACTTCCAATAAAGACTTGATCGATTCTTAAATCATCTGCAACTGCCTGGCTCACAGGCTTACCATTACTTGGAAGATGTGGATAAGCAATTACCGGCTCAAGTTTACTTACATCAATCTCAATCACTTGGGCATAATCGGCATCTTCATCAGAGTAGAAAAATTTAGGCTCACGTGCCAATGTTTTGTCTGCAAGGAACTCTTTTGTAACATCATCACAAGCGATTATACCACTCTTTGCACCAGCTTCAATTGCCATATTGCAAAGGCTGAAGCGATCATCCATACTTAAGTATTCAATAGTGTCTCCAGTGAACTCAAGAGCTTTATATAAAGCACCATCAACACCAATCATGCGAATGAGTTCCAAAATTAAGTCTTTACCGTAAATATGTTCACCAGGTTTTCCGGTAAATACCACTTTGATCGTTTCAGGTACTTTAAACCAGTTACCGCCTGTGATCATTGCAAAAGCCAAGTCAGTTGATCCCATACCTGTTGAGAAAGCTCCCAATGCACCGTGTGTACAAGTATGACTGTCCGCACCTATTATGACATCTCCTGGTACAACAAGCCCTTTTTCAGGAAGTAGTGCGTGTTCAATCCCCATATCCTTCTCATCAAAGAAGTGTTTGAGGTTATGTTTGTAGGCAAATTCACGACTGATTTTTGCCTGATTTGCACTTGCTATATCTTTTGCTGGAATGAAGTGATCCATTACAATAGAAAAACCGTCAGGATTTGCCAACTTTGTAGCACCACTCTCTTCAAATGCACGAATAGAGATAGGTGTTGTAATATCATTACCGATTACCATATCGATGTTACAGCGTACAATTTCACCTGCTTTAACTTCACGCCCAACATGATCACTAAAAATCTTTTCTGTAATAGTCTGTCCCATGAAAATCCTTACCAGTGTCCTTAATTGGTGCGATTATATCAAAAAAGTGCTGTTGAAATTTACAAAGTCAACTATTATGTTACAATATACTTGTCTAATCAATCTAAAAAAGAAGTAAAAAGTAGATGAGATATTATGAGTTAAAAGAGTTGACACAATATTTTAAAAAGTTTAAACAAATAAGAAGCATAGGGCGCATTGATGATAATGTGATCCGTATTGAGTTTGATAGAAAGATATTTATTGGGTTTGATATGTCACGAGGACGGTCAGAACTCTTTTGGGCTGACAATATGTTGCCGGTTAGAGAGTATAATGCACCGTTTGACAGTTTGCTAAAAAAGAGATTTAACAGTGCTAAAATTTTAGATGTTTCCCTTGTTAATGACGATAAAATTTTAAGGTTTGATACAGCCTTACAAGGGGCTTACAGATTTACAAAAACATCTTTACAGTTTGAGTTTACAGGTCGTTATACAAATGTGATAATTTTAGATGAGAATGGCGTGGTGTTAGAGGCTTTACGTCATATTGATGGTGATGCAAGTTTTAGGATTGTTCAGCCTGGAGTAGTTTTAAAACCTCTTAAACCCTATAACGGTAAACGACAAAGTGGGAAGATAGAAGATGTAGAGGAGTATTTGAAGCAAAGAGCAATTAATCGAGTTCAAAATCGTCTGCAACAGCTTAAAACCCGCTATGGAAAACAGCTAAAAAAGAGGATCGAGCGTTTGAACTCTGAGTTGATGAATCTACCTAGTAAAAGTAGATTGGAAAAAGAGGTTGAGACCTATTCTACATATGGAAGCATAGTTTTGGCAAATCTGCATAAGATCAAACCATACGATAAATTGTTAGAGGCTTTTGACTTTGAAGGGAATAAGATTAAGATCGATTTGCCATCTTTGCCAAATCCAAAAAGGATAGGGGAGTATTTTTATAATCTTTCACGTCGAGCAGGGAATAAGCTTAAAAATCTACATATAGAGGAGGAGAATCTAAAATCGAGAATCAAGTTTAATGAGTGTATGCTCTCTAATCTAGAGTCAGCTCAAAGTGAAGCACAGATTGCACTTCTCTTTCCTCCAAAACAGCAACACAAAATAAAAGTACAAAAAGATCAGTGTGAAGTTTTTTGGATAGATAGATATAAGATTTTAGTAGGTCGTAATGAGCGTGAAAATATTTGGGTTTTAAAAAATGCACGTGCAAATGATTTATGGCTACACTTGAAAGATAGACCCTCATCACACTGTATTATACAGAGTAGTGATAGAAAACAGATTGCAAAATCAGTTATTGAAAAAGCAGCACGCATTTGTGTTGAAACAAGTGTAACTCAACCGGGAGATTATCTAGTCGATATTACTTATAGGCGTAATGTAAAGATTGAACGGGGTGCACATGTTACATACACAAATTACAATACCATAAAGGTAAGAAAGGAATAGAAGATGGCTGTTTCACCGCTGACAAACATAGTCTTTATAAATCAGAATATGCATGTTGCCGCCGGTGTACAGACAGCTCAATTTAATAGATATGACCTTCAAAATTTAGCCGCACAGACACTGGTAAATGAGAAAGAGAAGATTGTAGAAGAGGTTCGTCCTATTGAGGAGTCTTATAAAATAGATCCTGATCGAGAGCATGAACGCGAAAGGGCTAAAGAGCAGGAAGAGGATCGTGAAAACTCTGCCAATCACAAACCAAACAGTTTAGAAGAAGAGAATGAAACAGAAGAGAGTAGTGAAGTAACTATAGATAAAGATGGTAATCCCCATTTAGATATTCACGTTTAACCTAAAATCGGTTATACTAAAAGAAAATTCAGACTGAAGGGTGTATATGAGACTTTTTTCAATTTTTACAGATCATAAACAGCGTTTTCTAACAGGTATTATATTAATTGCAATAGTTACAGCCATCGGTCTGATCAATAACTTTTTTGTAATTTGGCTCTTTTTTGGCATTGTTTATATCTTTTCATTTTATGAAGCTATGCGCCTATTTAAGATAGATAATAATCAGATGTATGCATATGCGGTGGGTTTATGGTTGTTGGCGCTTATTTATCCAAATCCTGATGATCTATTTTTCTTGATAGCGGTAATTTTTGCATCTCTGCTTGCCTATACCAGAGAGTTTGATAAGAGACTTTTTCTTCCGTTTCTCTATCCTACGGCATCATTTCTTTTTCTTTTGACTCTATATAACGACTTTGGAATAGATTCTCTTATTTGGCTTGTTGTTGTAGTAGCTCTTACAGATATAGGTGCCTTTTTTGTCGGTAAAATGGCTGGCAAAAGGCAGTTTTGTGAAACTTCTCCAAATAAGACTATTGAAGGTGTTGCAGGTGGTGTAGTTATTGCAACATTTGCAGGATTTTTCACCGGAAGTATGTTAGTTGACTGGCCTCAGGCACTACTTATCTCTTTTGGTGTTTCTGTCGCATCTATATTTGGTGATCTGTTTGAAAGCTATCTTAAGCGCGAAGCAGGTGTAAAAGATAGCGGAAATATTTTGCCAGGTCACGGTGGTATGCTTGATCGTGTAGATGGTTATCTCTTTAGCGGTATAGTTATGGTTCTTTTGCTTCGGGGGTTGCTGTAAGTGGTTGTTTTAGGATCTACCGGTTCCATAGGAGTCAATACTCTTGAGGTTGCCAGACGCTTTAACATACGTGTAGAAGCACTGGTAGCAGGAAATAATATTGAGTTACTAAAAAAGCAGATTTTGGAGTTTCAACCCTGTTTTGTCTGTGTAGCCAGTGAGTCTCTTGCAAAACTCATCGATCACCCTCGTGTTTTTTGGGGTGAAGATGGCATTTTAGAAGTGATCAGAAATAGTAGCTCTTCTATAGTAGTAAATGCACTGGTTGGTTTTTTAGGGTTGCGTCCGACTATAGAAGCCATTAAAGAGGGAAAAACTGTTGCTTTGGCAAACAAAGAGTCACTTGTTGCTGGTGGTGCGTTTATAGATCCAAAACATTTACGTCCAATAGACAGTGAACATTTTGGTCTTTGGTATCTGCTAAGTGGCAGAAAACCCAGGAAAATGGTAATTACTGCAAGTGGTGGAGCATTTAGAGATACCCCTTTAGAAAAGATAGAAAATGCCACTTTAGAAGATGCATTGAAGCACCCTAACTGGAGTATGGGAGCCAAGATTACCATTGACAGTGCCACAATGACAAATAAGCTTTTTGAACTTCTTGAGGCAAAGTGGTTTTACGATTGTGAAGATATTGATGCTGTTATTGAGACAAAATCTGTTATTCATGCACTCATAGAGTTTGCTGATGGTGCTACAACAGCCCAAATGGCTCATCCAGATATGAAACTTCCGATAGCTTATGCCTTAATGCAAAAGGTTGATACACCTATACTAAAGCCTGTCAATCTATTGGAAATTGGATCGTTGGAGTTTCGCAAAATAGATCCAAAGCGTTACCCTGTTTGGGAGATAAAAGATGACTTGCTTAAACATCCAAAACGAGGTGTTGTTGTAAATGCTGCCAATGAGGTGGCTGTCTCTCTATTTAGTGAAGGTAAAATCAGATTTGGTCAAATTGCTAAACTGACTATGAGTGCTTATGAGCATTTTAGCAATGTTGATCCTAAGAGTCTTGATGAGGTTTTTGAGATTGATCGTGAAGTAAGAAACTGGTGTGAATATGATTTTAAGTATTGAAAGCAGTTGTGACGATAGCTCTATTGCAATAACAGAGATTGCAACTAAAAAGCTTCTTTTTCATCGTAAAATCTCTCAAGAGCTTGAACATGCAAAGTATGGTGGTGTAGTACCAGAGCTAGCAAGCAGACTGCATGCAGTTGATTTGCCAAAACTTTTGGAAGAGGCTGAACCATATTTGAATGACTTAAAAGCAGTTGCTGTCACAAATGAACCGGGGCTTTCAGTCACTCTTCTTGAAGGTGTTGCAATGGCTCAGGCGCTAAGTATTGCTAAAGATTTGCCACTTATTCCTATTAATCATCTTAAAGCTCATATATACTCACTTTTTATTGAAAAAGAGACAACTTTTCCTATACTTGTACTGCTAATCTCCGGTGGTCATACAATGGTACTAGATGTCAAAGAGTATGATGACATAAAAGTTTTAGCTACTACTATGGATGACAGCTTTGGAGAGAGTTTTGACAAGGTAGCTAAGATGATGGGGCTTGGATATCCTGGAGGTCCTATTGTTGAAAAATTGGCTTTAAAAGGTGATGAAAAAAAATTTTCTATGCCTATTCCTCTTCAAAACTCACCAAAACTCGCTTTTAGCTACTCTGGAATCAAAAATGCTGTAAGGCTCGTTGTTGAAGCAAATCAACCGCTTGATGATCAAACAAAAGCCGATATAGCAGCCAGTTTTCAAAAAGCGGCAATTGCCCATCTTCTTCAAAAGAGCAAAAAGATATTTAAAGAGCTTAAGCCCAAAAACTTTGCTATTGTTGGTGGTGCAAGTGCAAATATGGCAGTTAGAAAAGCTTTTACTGATCTGTGTGAAGAGTTTGACTGTAATATACACTTAGCAGATCTTTACTACTGCTCCGACAATGCTGCTATGGTTGGACGATGTGCAGTTGATGCATATGAGTTAAAAAAGTTTATATCTGCTCTTGATATTGAAGTTCAGCCAAGAACAGAGGTTATATAACCTCTTCTTCGGCTTTTTGCTCAATATTTTCAATTTTTAATGTGTCTGTAGAGCTTAATGATGGATCGTTTTTTCTCAAACTTTCACCTATAAAGATTCCTTTTTGCTCTATTATCAAATCTTCGCAAATAATTCTGCCTACTACTTTGCCACCACTTAAAATCTCTATTACATCACCTTCAATACTACCTTCAAACTCTCCAGTAATAGTTATTTTGCCAGCAAATATCTCACCTTTAACTCTACCTTTTTTGCCAATACTTATACTATCATCAATATTTATTCTTCCTTCAGCTTCACCATCAATATGAAGTTTACCATGTACATTTATCTCTCCAACTACTTTTGTGCCTTCTGCAATGGTTGTTGTTCCACTTGGATGTTGTGCTTTTGCATTTGATTTACCAAATACTCCCATTTTATCAATTTCTCCTTTTTAAAAATATTGTCAAAGTTTTTTAGATTCCATTTTATAAAATATACTGGATTTAATGAAACTTGCAGATATCTGATTTCATAATGCAGATGAGGACCACTGCTTAAACCAGAGTTTCCTGTATAAGCAATTATATCACCTTTCTTAACAAAATCACCTGTATTTACATTACATTTGTAAAGATGTCCATACATAGTTTTAAATCCATAATTATGATCAAGTATAAGAAGAACGCCATAACCACTCTTTTTGTGTACTCCTGCAAACTCTACAATACCATCAGCTGGAGCTCTTACAGGAGTTTTTAATGGGGCTTTCATATCTATTCCTGTGTGATACTCTCTCTTTTTCAATATAGGATGTATTCTCCAGCCATATTTCTCTGTAATGCCATTAAATGG
>CAZGCF010000051.1:0-7276 GCA_964524095.1 uncultured Campylobacterales bacterium
ATTGCTGTATGCATTCCCACGCAGAGCGTGGGAACGATGGGAAATCGCATCAAATCTTAAACCGCTACATTGTAACACTTAGCCTTTTATGCTGAAAACCCATATTTTCAATACTAATAATTTTAGTTTTTTAAGCAAATAAATATACTTTCTATATTAATAGCCTGATATTAATTATCATTTTAGGAAATCTTGTGAAAAAGTTTATTTCTCTTTTTGCTATATCTCTTTCTATTACAAAAGTCTTGGCTGCTGATATGGTAAATGAACAGATAGACATTACTACTATTCGTAATTATATTGGTGAAGTACAACCTCTTGAACATACTAAGGCACAAATAAGATTTGGCTTTTTAAACTTAGATATGGATGATGATTCTCTTAATGATACTAAATCATTTGCAATAGGAGGTCATTTACATTTAGGCTCTAAAAGATGGCAAGGAGTGAGAGTTGGTTTTGAAGGCTATGCTGTAAAGGATTTAACTCTTTTCTATAATTCAAATGATACAAATAGAGATTTTTTTGACAGTCAAGGTAATGGTTTTATAACACTCTCACAAGCTTTTATTGATGGAAAATTTAAAAATACCACCATAAAACTTGGACGGCAGATGATAGATACTCCACACCTAGACTCAGATGACATAAGAATGATGCCTAACTACTTTCAAGCTTTTGTCATAAAAAATAGAGTTTTTCAAAATTTAGAACTGACTGCGGCAAAAGTGGATAAAATGGCAGGTTGGGAGAATGGATTAGACTCTGCAAAATTTATAGATCTAGAAAAAGTGGCTGGTTCAGACAAAAATAGCGATGGATTATATATGCTCTCTGCAGTATATGATGGCATTGAAGATTTTAAATTTCAAATTTGGTACTACTATCTTAGTGATTTGTATGACATAATTTATCTTGAAATAGCAAAAGAGTTTAGAGTAAAACAAGCAATTTTCACAATTGGATCACAATTTGATAGAGCAAATGGTATTGGAAATATGCTGCTTGGAGATATTGGATCATCTACATATGGAATTACTCTTCACTCTCATTACAATGGATTACAACTACTTTTTGCTTATAACAAAGATTTGGGTAAAACAGGAGCTATTGGAAGCTTTGGAGGAGGACCATTTTTTACATCTTTGGAAGATCAAACAATAGATGCTATTGGTGAAAAAGGTAATGCCTGGATTATAGGGGGTGAATATAGTTTTAAAAATTTCACATTGAGTACTATTTATGGCAGTTTTCAAGCTAAAAATAAAGAAAATTATAATGTTGCTGAAACAGACTTTATTTCAGAATATGAGATTAGCGAACGTTTTTCTGTAACATTGGCATATGCTATGATTAATGATAAGAATTTAAATAACGACTATAATCAATTAAGATTTATTATGAACTATAATTTTTAGTAAAAGGAATAGTGTTTGATGAAAAAAGCTAGTACTCAAGCAAACTTTAATCCTTCTTTGAAACTAGCAATTTGGGTTCTTATATTGAAAATATAAACTTATCTCCAAATGATTGTTCCGTATTTAGCTTTGTAGGTACATAATAATCCCTTTATATATGGGTTTTTATTCACAAAACTTTTTAACTTGATAAACAAAAATTTTAGGGTGACACTCTAAGCAGTTCTGCTCTAAACCTGCCTTTAAACACAAGTGTGCAAAAAATAGATCAAAACTATTCAACTGCTCCCACACTTGTGGTAAAAATGTTGCTTGTTTGCCATTATACTGTAAAATAACTCCATCAATACCTATACGTATTTTAGATCTTAAATCATCAATATCGCTATACTCCAAATACTCTGGAACACTCAAAAGCGAAACCTCTATCTTTACTTTATTAAACTCTTCTGGTGTTAAAGGTGGAAATCTTGGATCATTAAATGCCGCAGATTTTGCATTTGAGATAATGTCGTTCAATAACGGTCTATATGGAATAATAGATCCAATACACCCACGAAGCTGACCATCAATAGTCAAAGTTACAAATGTAGCCTGCTCTTTTTTTAATTCAGGATATCTTTTTTCAAGCTCTTCAATATCTATCTCATCAGCAATACCAAATTCTGAAGCAATTGATTTTCTTGCAATTTCAAGCAGTAATTCACCCATTATAAGCCCTTAAAATCTTTGTCATATAAAGGAGCTGCATTTGGATTACGCTCTTTTTTTAGAGCCATATCTATTTTATTTAGTGGTAACTTTGAAGAAGGTGAAGCTATTGTACCACTTCTTACTCCTGAAGATGGAGGTTCATAAACAAAAAGAGAGTTCTCTACCATTCCCATACGCACTGGAGTTGCTGAAGAGTATGTAGTTATAATGGCATCATCTGTTAAATGCTTTGACAAATCTGCAAAATACTCTTTAGTCCAAAGCAGTGGATTCTTTTTAGGACTAAAAGCATCTTGATATACAATATCAAAAGTTAAATTGGTTGTTCTAAGATACTCTCTCGCATCACCAAAAACAACGTCAATACGAATATTTTCATCTTCATAAGAGCCATTTTTTGAGACTTCACTTATGATATATTTAAATGGTTGTAAGAGTTGTGGATAAGGAAATTTACCAAGGGATCGTACTAAAGACTCATCAAATTCCGGAGATACTATATGGAGTTTATAATCAAAACCATTTCTATTTACATAGTAGAGTGTTGTAAGTGTATTGTAGCCTAACCCAAAACAGATATCTAAAATTGTTAATCTACTCTTTGAAGAGTCAATGAGAGAAAAAGCTGGTTCTATATGCTTTTTAAGAGACTCTTTCAAAGCACCATCTTTTGTGGAGTGGTAGCACTCATCAAACTCTTCAGAGTGACAAGTGTAGCTTCCATCTGATGTTTCTACAAACTCCATTTTAGAAACTCGCTTCGTGAAGCTCTTTAAACTTAAACCCTTCTATAACTTCATCTAAACTTGCACCCTCTCTAGCAACTAATACAAATATATTCTCCTCTATCATTGGCCAAATAGGTTCACCCTGCCTAGCAACTATAGCGTAATCAACAAACTCTTCAATATCCTCTCTTGAGTCATAAAATTCAACTCTTTTAACTTCACCATCATCAAAATCTATAAGAGCCCAAACCTTGGCATCATCCATAGTAGTTAACCAAGCTGTATCAAGGTCTCTGCTACTTAATGGCAACTCTATTAGCATGAACTCTCTTTTATTTTTTCAAGATCAAGCTTTAAATCTTCATTCTTCATTACACCTATGCCTTTGTTTAAAACATTTTCTGCAATCTCTTTTGCCTCTTCAAGTGAATGCATTTTATAGTTACCACACTGATACTCATTTAACTCAGGTATATCAGAGACGCTTTTAACCTCTAAAATATCTCTCATTGACTCTTCCCAAGCTTTTACTATCCGACTCTCTTCTGGCTCACCTATAACACTCATATAAAAGCCTGTTCGACACCCCATTGGAGATATGTCTATAACTTCCACATCATCAGATACAATATGCTCACGCATAAAACCAGCAAATAGATGTTCTAAGGTATGAACACCCTTTTCACTCATCTCCTCTCTATTTGGTCTGCAAAAACGCAAATCAAATATAGTTATAGTATCTCCGCTTGGTGTTTTCATAGTTTTAGCTTTTCTAACAGCTGGAGCTGGCATAATAGTATGATCAACTGTAAAACTCTCTAATAGTGGCAATTTACTCTCCTTATCTTATATCAGAATCATCTTCTATGCGATTCTCATTAAACTCTTTTGCTTTTGATAGTGCATATATTGAACCTGCAACAACATCAATATTTTTATCTTTATCTGACCTCTCTCTACAAGAAAGTCCCATATAGAATCTAACTGATGGAAAACCATTTTCTAATAGTGTCAATAAATTTTCAGCCGCTTTAAATCCTTTACTACAAGCATCTGTAAAAGGAAAAACAATAGCAACCAAATCCTTTTTTATCAAAAAAATTTTATCAGTTTGACGAATTTTAGATTCAATTGAAGAGATCCAGTTACTCTCTGTAGAACTTTCAATTAGAAGAAAACAGTAAGGTAAATTATATCTACGATAAGCATAGTCTAGATCACTAAGCATAGATCCACACTGCTCTATTATATCTTGACGAATTATCAAAACTTATCCTTATTTACGGGTACTTAAAAAGTACCCGTTGGATCTATAGTTTTTTAAATACTAGCCTCTTCACGTCTTTGTAGATACTCCCAATAAGCATCAACACGTTTTTGCCACTCATCAATCAGATATTCATACTCTGGTTTAAAGAGATGTTTGAAACGTCCTTGTGCACCAAGGTAATCACGTACAGGAACTTTATTTTTTGGTCTGTATGTAATTGTTAACTTAGTACCGTGCTCTATCTCATAAAGAGGGAAAACTAGAGAATCTGTAGCCAAATCTGCAACAGCTATTGTATCATCTGGAGCAAACTTCCACTCTGTAGTACAAGCACTCATAGCATTAATAAATACAGGTCCCTCAGTTGCAAACCCTTTTTGGATCTTTTTAACCATATCTTTCCATTTGTTTGGAGCAACTTGTGCAACATATGGAGCACCATGAGCAGCCATAATTTGAACAATATCTTTTTTGTTCATCTTCTCACCATAGCTTACGCGACCTGCTGGAGAAGTTGTTGTACTAGCTCCAATTGGTGTAGCTGAACTTCGCTGACCACCAGTGTTAGCATAAACTTCATTGTCCAAACATACATACATCATATCATGCCCACGCTCAAAACATCCAGAAATCCACTGAAAACCAATGTCATAAGTTGCACCATCCCCACCGAATGCTACAAACTTAGGAGATTTACCTTCACAAGATGGAGGCAATTTTCCTTTACGCTTAAGTGCTTTATACATTGCTTCAGCACCAGCAATTGCTGTAGAGCTATTTTCAAAACCTATGTGAATCCAAGAGTTGTCCCAAGATGTATATGGATAGACTGCTGTACATACTTCTAGACACCCAGTTGATGCAGACAAAATCAAAGGATCATTAGTTGCATTTAAAATCTCACGTACAATAATCGAGTGTGCACATCCTGGGCACAATAGGTTAGCACCCTCGAAACGGTCTGCAGAGGTTGAAAACTCTTTCAGGTTTTTAATTTTTTTCATTTCACTCATCGTGCACTCCTCTTAATAAAAAGACAATTTAGGACCACGTAGGCCTACAAACTGCTGTAATGGTGTTGTTAATTTATTCTCTTTTGCATTAGCAGACAACTCTTTGAAAATCTCTTTTGCATGATCAATTGTAAAGTCACGTCCTCCAAGACCATATATATAGTTTGAAATAACTGGACGATTTTCACTCTGATAGAGAGATGCTGTAACTTCATTATAGAGCATACCAAGTGCACCATTTGGACTACTTCTATCTAAACAAGCAATCGCTTTAACTTTTGATAGAGCTTTTATAATCTGCTCATGTGGCCAAGGTCGAATCAATCGTGGAGAGACAACACCAGCTTTGATACCCTCTTCTCTCATCATCTTGGCAACCATCACTGAAGTCTCTACAGTTGTACCTAGAGCAACAATTGCAACTTCAGCATCATCCATTAAGTACTCTTCTACAATGTTATATTTACGACCTGTTTTCTCTTCAAAAGCAGAGAAAACCTCTTCTACTTTTCCAAATACTTTTGTCATTAAGTCTGCATGTTGGCGTGCTTTATGCTCAAAGTGCCAATCCTCTTCTGTCTGTACACCATATGTTACAGGTTTAGAAAGATCAAGCATTGCATTCATTGGTTTATACTCACCAACAAACTCATAAGCTTCATCATCACTCAAAGGATATACATTCTCAGCAGTATGAGATGTAATAAATCCATCTTGATGAACCATTACTGGCAATCTAATATCATGGTCCTCACCAATTCTAAATGCCATAAGTGTCAAATCATACGCTTCTTGTGAATTGAAAGCATCTAACTGAATCCATCCACTATCGCGTCCAAGATACATATCTGAATGGTCACCATTAACATTTAGAGGTGCCGCCAAGGCACGGTTAACAACTGCCAATACTATTGGAAGTCTCATACCGCTTGCCTGATATAGAACCTCTGCCATCAAAGCAAAACCCTGTGAGCTTGTTGCTGTTGCAACTCGTCCACCTGCTGCGGCAGCACCAACACAACCACTCATAGCAGCATGCTCTGACTCAACCATAACAAATTCACCATCAACATAACCGTTCGCTAGAAACGAACTATAATTTTGAACTATTGGAGTAGAAGGTGTAATCGGATATGCTGCAACAACATCGATCTGAGCCTGGCGTAAAGCCTGGCTTGCAGCCATATTCCCATCCCAAACCTCTACTTCATTTAATTCCATTTTTTCAGCCATCAAACTCTCCTACTTAATTTCTCACAACATCGAATAGTTTCGATTTTGCTCACTCTAAAAACTTTGCCTATTAGCAAAATCCAATAGCAATTACTCTTTCTCTGGCCATTTAGCTAGAGCTTCATCATTATCTATACGCTCTTCAAACATCAAAAGTGATTTAGGGTTTGTAGGGCATACTTCAACACAAATACCACAACCTTTACAGTGATCATAGTCGATACCAATCATCTTTTTATCTCTAGAAATGATTGAAACATCTGGACAATAGATCCAACAAAATTGACAGTCGATACAAAGATCACGATTATAGACAGGCTTTAAAACCCGCCAATCTCCAACATAAGCTGTATATGAGTTTGTTTCTGCATAAGGTCGCTCTTCCGGTCGAATTTCTGCCGCATCCTTCTCGATCTCTTTATCGAACGAAAAGAGAATAGCTCCCGGGATAACCTCATCCCATCCAAGATATTTCATCGTCTCTCCCTTATTTTACTGAATTATACGCATTCTCTATCGCAGCCATATTGGCATCGATAATCTTTTGCGGGAATTTTGCCAAAACACTTTTCATTGCATCTTGGAAATAGTCCAAATCAAACATACCGGAGACTTTCATTAAAGCACCCAGCATTGGAGTATTAGGGATTGCCCGTCCTATTGTATCAAGTGATATCTGCATACAGTCAACAACATAGATATCTTTACCCTTTAACTTTGGCTGACTCTCTATCAGCTCCTCTTTACTCATATGAGTTGTAATGATATATTTGGTTGTATCTTTCTCATTTGCAGTAATATCGGCAGTATATGTCAACCCAGGGTCAATTACAAGCACATAGTCTGGATGCATAAACTTTTCATGATTCAAAATTACTTCATCATCAACCCGATTATAAG
>CAZGCF010000052.1:0-6437 GCA_964524095.1 uncultured Campylobacterales bacterium
GATTTATATAAATTTTTGCAAGCAAGTATAGATAAAAGTTTAGAGTTGATAAGTAATCCAAATATCTAATAAATTATGAATTTCAAAATGGAGAAAATAAGCTGTTAAGTATTAAAATGCATAACAAGTTCAAGTGATGAAAAAGTAAGTACCAAGTAACCTACCCCTCAAGTTCATCTATTTTGACATTCCAAGGAAGCAATTCATCAAGGGGTATTGTTATTTACAATAATTAATTTTCTTAACAATTAAGGGTGCGGTACTTTCACTTTTGAATTTAACAACCACCCTATTATAATCATAAAACCTATAACTACTTGTGATGGTATAACACCATAAATATTTCCAAGATAGACAAGCCATAGTAAAATAGCTCCTAGAGGTGTTGGAACACCTACAAAAAACTTTCCTACCTCACCTGCTTCAGCATCTATATTAAACTGTATCAAGCGTCTAAGACCACTTATTACATAATAGACACTAACAATACCGGCAACTGCAAACCAGATTCCTTCCAACTGCACATAAACAGCTTGAAAAATAAGAAATACAGGTACTAAAACAAAAGATAGAAAATCTGCAAATGAATCAAGCTGAATACCAAACTCATTTGAAAGTTTGAACTTTCCAGCAATCTTTCCATCAAATATATCAAAAGCACCGCCTATCCATGCAAATACAATTGCATAAAAAAAATTGTTCTGCGTAATAAGATAAACTGCAGTAAGTCCACAGGTTATATTGACCATTGTAAAAAGATTTGCTAGATTAAAGTGTGATTCTGCCTTTAAGAGTGACAATAGTAAACTCCTTCTGATATAATTTAAATAGGTATTTTACTAAAAGGAAGCTTTAAATGTCTGATATATTAGAGAATATAAAGGCAATTCATACACAAGAGGAGCGCTACTCTAAACTTGAATTGATCTACAATAACAGTAAAGAGAAAGAAAAGATTTATAATGCATTAAAAGAGTTATCTTACAACAAAGAGTGTCAGGTAGAGATTAGTGATAATGAAGAGGATGAGGCAAGAGGTTTTATATGCATCGAATTTCATGATGATTACGACAAAGAGTCGGGACCATACTTCGATGCACTAATTAGCAAACTTGGAATAGATTGCTGTCAATAACATTACCAATCTAATAATAAAAATAGAGAAGATAGAAAGTAGTTTGCGGCAAAAATTGTAATTGCCGCATAAACAACAGCTGAAGTAGTAGCTCTACCTACTCCTCTAGCCCCACCTTTGGCTATATAGCCTAAATATGTTCCTATTGAGCTAACAAGAAAACCAAAGACAAAAGCTTTGATAACACCTGTCCCTATATCTGAAAACTCCAAATATTGTTCAATAGTATTTTGGTAAGATATTGGATTTACTCCTAAAGCTTGTGTAGAAATTATAAAAGCACTAATATTTCCTATAAAATCGAATGTTATAACAAGTAGAGGTAACGATATAGTTGTTGCCAAAATTCTAGGAATTATTAAATATTTTTTTGAATCTACAGCCAATGTCTCTATAGCATCTATCTGTTCAGTTACACGCATTGTACCAAGCTCTGCCGCCATAGCACTTACAGCACGAGATGTTAACATCAAAGCGGCAAAAACAGGCCCTAACTCTCTAGAGATTGAGACAAATATTGTATAACCCATAAAACTTTCAGCACCAAATCTATGAAACCCTTGATATAGCTGAATAGCTTCAACCATTCCTGTAAAAAGAGCTGTTAAAGTTATTACTCCCAATGTTCCAATACCTATAACATCTATTTGATAGAAAAACTCTTTAACTCTATAGGGAGATTTGAAAAATAGAGGCAATAGAGATATTTGAAATAGAATAAAACGCCCAAAATCCTCCATTTTTCTAAACATTGTTAGAAATGGTGTTCCTATTAAACTAAAAAAATACTCAACAAGTCCCATAAATTTTCCATTAATCTATTTTTATTGTAATTATTTTATCCTAAAAAGTTCAAATGAGTACTGAATTTAAGATATTTTGAAATATAATTTAAATTATTTTATAGATATAGGGAGGTTGCATGGCTGAAGAAGAAAAAAAAGAAGAGAGTGGTGAAGAGGAAGAGAAACAGGAAAAGAGTGGTGGTGGAAACAATAATATAGTGCTTATATTGATAGTTGTACTATTGGTATTGGTGTTAGCAGTCATAGGTATTGGAGCCTATGTTATGTTGTCCGGAGATGACCAAGAGAGTACAGAAACTGTTAAACAAGAAAAAGTTGAAAAAAGAAGTCATAGAAGAAGTGAAGATTTAACAGTTGGACCAATGTATCCTCTAGATAAATTCACTGTAAACCTCTTAAGTGAAAATGGTCGCAGATTCTTGGTAGCAAAAGTAAATCTTGAAGAGGATAGTGAAGAATTAACAGCTGAATTAGATAAAAAAACACCACTTATAAGAGATATTATAATATCTATACTATCTTCTAAAACAGTAGAAGAGATAACAACGCCAAAAGGAAAAGAGAAACTTAAAGAGGAGATTGTAAATCAAATAAACAAATATCTTGAAGATGGTGAGATAAAAAGAGTATATTTTACGGAATTTGTCATTCAATGATAGGTGTTGACATAGTAGCCATTGATCGCATTGAAGCATCAATGAAAAAGTATGGTGAAAAGTTTCTTCAACGTTATCTAAACAGTAGTGAAATTGAAATGGTAAAAAGAGCACAAACAGCTGCCGGTTTTTGGGCTGCTAAAGAGGCAGTAGCCAAAGCTTTAGGAACAGGAATTGGTGCTGAACTTAGCTTTCATGATATTTCAATCCAAAAAGATAAAAGAGGAGCACCCTCTTTTATCTTGAATAGCAAAATTGTGGAAAGATATAACATTACCTCAACATCTCTTTCAATTGCTCACGATGGAGGCTTTGCTATAGCTGTTGCAGCTATAGAGGTCTCACCCTCCACCAACAAAGTGCAATAACTCTATTTTATCACCCTCTTTAGGGGTAAAAGTTGACCAGTTATCTCTCTTTACCACTTCCATATTGACTGCTGCCGCCATAACCTTATCTGAAATTCCTAATTTCTCTATAATTTTGGCTAAAGTTATGCCATCCTCAAAACTCTTCTCTTCACCATTTACTATAATTTTCATTTTATATCTCCCTCCCCTTTTTAATTTTTTCCATTTTAACCAATGTTCTTATGAAATTCAACAAGTTTAAAACGCTCTCCCATTATTGTAGGATCTATTAAGGTTTTAATTTTGTTAAGCTCTCTTAAATATAGCGTTTGATTGCCAAGTTTTGCCAACTCTTCAAGTAGATCAGGCAAACCATACTCTGTTAATGCTCTAAGTTGTGTCTTATATGCATAAGTAGAAAAGCCACTCTCTTCAAATGCATCAATCAGATGAGAAAAATTAACATCATAAGTAATATCACTTTTGCCAAAAAGAGCTTTTAAATCAAGCCCCTCTTCAAAAAGAGGATAAACTTCATGCCCTTTATAGATACGGATTGAAAAGTCTGTTCTAGCCTCTTTCTCTCCATAATCAAATGTAGCAAAAACAATTTTTTGGGCTGTTTTATAGAGCGAAGATGCAAAAGATTCATACCCTCTTGCTACTTCACCCTTTGTCTGCCCATATCTGTTTGCAATTTCTAGTACCTCTTCATCTTCACCTTCAAAGTGAATGGTGTGAGTTGCTTCATCAACCAGTGCAATCTTTTGCTTATAGATAAGATCACAAGAAAATGCATCAAAAATCTCATTGGCTACAATAAAAGCCTCTTTAGCGTTAACTTCACTAGGCTCACTGTAGTGATTAAGCTCTATATCATCTCCAAAACGATCTTTAAAATAGTTTTGTTGAGCCTCTTTTAAAGTGTCAAACCGCTCTACTATTCCAAACTTCATAGTATCTAGCAGTTCAGGAGCTTCTTGGGCAACCCACTCTATCATATCTGCCAAAAGATAGCCTTGATGTGCACCAATCTCAATAAGATGAAGATCTTGGTTTAGCTTTCCAGACTTAATAAGAGAGATCATATAGTGAGAGATAGTTGCACCAAAAAAGCGGCTTGTTGAAACAGCAGTATAAAAGTCTCCCTCTCGTCCTATCGATTTAAATGTTGAGTAGTAGCCCTCTTTTCCATAAAGCCACTCATTCATATATTCACTGAATCTCTTCATAACTCTTCTCATAAAGATCTAACAAAACTAACTGCTTATCTAAATCAAAAATTTTCTGATCAATTTGTCGTATCATTTTTGAGTTTTCCATTGTTTGCAGATCATAAAGTGTCATCTCCCCCGCTTTTACCTTCTCTTTGGTACTCTCTACTAAAGATGAGTAGAGCTTTTCATCATCAATTGCCAGTTTTAACTTTTTATCAATCACTCTCAAACGCTTTAAAACAGCACTATACTCATTTTCAGCTTCTCTTTTTTTGTCTGAAAGCTCTATTTTTGCTTTCAAATAGTCAGCTTTGGTAGATTGAATATTGTGATAGGAAGTAATGTCTATAGGCAGTGAAATCCTAAATCCATAACTATAATAAGGATCAAGTGCATTTGGTAGTGAAGTTGGAAATGCAGAACTATACTCATATGGTTTGACATAGCTTGCTTGCAATGAAAGAGTAACCATATATCTTGTCCAAGTCATTGTATTGAAATAATCTTTTTGAACAATCTGCTCTTTTGCAAGTGCTAAATCAACATTGTTTTTTAAAAAAGTATCTCTTTTCATCAGTGTAAATCTAGGCAATTTAACACCATATGGATCTAAGTCGCTAAGATTTTTAAAGTTTGATTCAAGTTGAGCTTTTGTATCTTGAAGAGTATATAGAGTCATCATATCTTGATTCTTTTTCAAGATAGCCTGATCCAAAAAGCTGCTATCAAGTTCACCATTTAAAAACTGCTCTTTTTTTCTCTCAATATCAATTCTATCATTCTCAATAAGCAGTTTTTGCTTTTGGATCTGATATTCACTCTTCTTTAAATTAAATAGTGTCGATACAACCTGTTTTATCAATGCTCTTCTCTCAGCCTCTACACTAAGATCACCTACTCTTTTGGTAGCTTTTGCATACTTAACTGCATACCAAATCCCACCACTCTTAAATATGGGCTGATCCACACTGATCGACAGTGACTTATTGGTCAAAGTTCTACCAAACTGATTAGAGCTACTATAACCATAGCTTACATTAATTGGATTTATCCAACTATACTCTAATTTTCCACTCTCACTGCTATTTTTGTTAAGTTTTAGTTGCAAAGTCTCAAGTTTTAGTGATGAGAGCAGTTCATCTGCCTCCCCTGCATAAAGGGAAGCAACTGCAAACAGACTACAAGCTAGAGAGCGCAGTTTCAAACCGTTCAAAACCAAGTAGCATCTCCTCTTTTGTCATTGTTAAAACAGGTAAAAATCTTACAGTATTTCTACCAGCTTTTAATACTATAACTCTATTATCAAAAGCTACATTAATAATCTCACCGGCATCTCTTCCCTCTTTTACACGCAACCCGCGCATAAACCCTACACCAACCTCTTTTTCAAAAAGATTTGAGTATTTATCTGCAATCTCTTTTAGTCTCTCTTCAAACATAATGAGTATATGATCAAACTCACCACTGTTTTTATGCTCTTCTAAAATAGAGAGAACTTCAAGTGCTGCACGTGTTGAAAGATAGTTTCCTCCAAATGTACTTCCGTGTTCACCAGTTTTTAAAATCTCTTTATGTGTTGTCATAATGGCACCTATAGGTACACCACCACCCAAACCTTTTGCCAGAGTAATAATATCAGGTGTAATCTCATAAAGATTGCTTGCAAGAAGCTCACCTGTACGATAGATTCCTGTTTGTACTTCATCAACAATTAAAAGTATATTACGCTTTTTCAATTCACTTGCTAAAGTTTGAACCTCTTCCTTTTGCATTGGCTGAACACCACCTTCACCCTGTACCAACTCAATCATTACAGCAACAGTTCTATCATCAATATGATTGTAGATATCTGCAATATTTTTAGCATAAACAAAACCATCTGGAAACGGTCCAAAGTAGTTGTGCATTGACTCTTGCCCAGTCGCTTTAAGTGCAGTAATGGTTCGACCATGAAAAGAGTGCTCAAGGGTAATAATCTTATATCTCTTTACCTCTCCCTCTACTTCACCATACTTCCTTGCCATCTTAATGGCACCCTCATTTGCTTCAGCACCACTATTTGCAAAAAAGGTAACTGCATCTATTCCACTTAACTCTGCAAGACGCTTTGCCAAACGAGCTTGTGGCTCTATTAGATACAAATTTGAAATATGAGTGATATTTGATACCTGATCACAAATCGCTTTTGCTAAACGCGGATTACCGTGACCTACACTACAAACAGCAATACCACTACCAAAATCGACATAATCTTTTCCATCTTCATCATATAG
>CAZGCF010000052.1:6447-7257 GCA_964524095.1 uncultured Campylobacterales bacterium
AAGTATGGAGTTTTCACCTTTTACAAAGTTGACATAATTCCTTGCATATGTCTGCAAAACATAGTTTTGATCCATCTCTTTAAGTGTCATAATAATCCTTTAAAATTTTTATATTACATAGTTTGAAAAAAACCTACAAACTCGACAGGAGTCAAGATAGAGACTTTAGAGTTTTTAAAACCTTTTTTATCCCTTGTAATAAGATAATCTATATTCGATTTTTCAGCACTGTTGTAAATAACACTATCTTCAAAATCATTTCCATTTGTTTTTAAAGCATTTAAAAGAGTATCTTTATCTAAAGGAGTTATATCAAAAAGTTTCAAAAGTATATCAATAGTTTCATCTGCTTCATCTTTTGATATAGCCTTATTTACCAAGTAATGGATTGTTGTAATAGATGAGGCAGATAAAAAACCTTGAACTTTTTTCTCTTCTACAAGTAAAAATATCTCTCTACTTGCTTCAAAAAAAGGCTCTCTTTCAAGCAATAAGTCTATTACTACATTTGTATCAAGTAAAATCTTCATAGATACTTTTCTTCTAAATATCTCTCATAATCTTTTATTAAAACATTTCTGTTT
This sequence comes from uncultured Campylobacterales bacterium, assembly GCA_964524095.1. Lineage (GTDB taxonomy): Bacteria > Campylobacterota > Campylobacteria > Campylobacterales > Hydrogenimonadaceae > Hydrogenimonas. The sequence continues at coordinate 7,032 of CAZGCF010000052.1, forward strand.
TTTAGTTTTCCACTAAGCTTATTGGTTAGTTCACCTTTACTTTTACTCTTTTTAGCTTTTAAAAGGTTTTTAAAAAACTCATTTACTATCTTTGAAACAGAGCTATTTTGACTTTTTGCATAGAGCTTTATCTCTTCTATCAACACTTTCTCACTATATAATGTAATTTTAGAAGCCATCTGATCTCCTTGTCGTAAAAAAATTTATCTTTGTACGACTTTTATAA
>CAZGCF010000053.1:0-7230 GCA_964524095.1 uncultured Campylobacterales bacterium
GTGCTTGTTACGCCCAAGACCTCACTGGATTAAAGATTTTACATACACTATATGATGCTGGACTAAAGGCCGATATTACCTTCTTAAATGAGTATTTCCTTCTCAACTTCATTGTTGAAGATGGACGTGCTGTAGGCATCACTGCAATAGAGATGAAGAGTGGTGAGATAAAAGCTATTAAAGCTAAAAGTATCATAATTGCCACTGGAGGATACGCCGGTTTATATAGAGGTTTTACAACCAACTCAACATCAGTAACAGGTGATGGGATTGCCTCAGCAATTCGTGCCGGATGTGAGCTAAGCGATATGGAGTTTATACAGTTTCACCCAACTGCACTAAAAAAGAGTAGTATTTTAATTGGTGAGAGTGCAAGAGGTGAAGGTGGATACTTGGTAAATGGAAGAGGAGAGCGTTTTGTTGATGAACTGAAACCTCGTGATGTAGTAGCAAAAGCAATTTGGGAACAGATTGAAAATGGTGAAGAGGTATTTCTTGACATTCGTCACCTTGGAGAAGCTTTTATTGAAGAGAATCTACCTCAAGAGCGTAAACTTGCTAAACTGTACGAAGGTATTGATCCAGTAACTGAACTAATTCCTATAAAACCAGTAGCACACTATACAATGGGTGGAATAGATGTTAATCATCAACATCAAACTAAAGTTGAAGGTCTCTTTGCAGTAGGAGAGTGTGCAAACTCTTATGTGCATGGGGCTAACCGATTAGGAGGCAACTCACTGCTTGAAACCATTGTATTTGGACGTGAAGCAGGAGAGAATGCCGCAAAATTTGCAAAACAGCATGGTGAAGCAGACATATCATCCTCTAATCAGTTAGAAAAAGATCGCAACTATATCTCATCAATTCTACAACAGACAAATCAGATCAACTTTTATGACAGATGGAGCCATTTAGGAGAAGATTTCTATAAAAATAGTGGAATACTACGCAATGAAATGGGACTTAATGAGTTATTAAATACCATTCAACAGATAAAAAAAGAGCTTCCACTTATGGGAGTTTCTGACAAATCAAAAGAGTACAATACCAATCTATTTGAGTTTATAGAGTTTAACAATATGGTTGAACTTTCAGAGGTTGTTGTTTTAAGTGCAATAAGACGAAAAGAGTCTCGTGGTGCACATCAACGAGAAGATTTTCCAAATGAAGATAATGATAAATTTAAAGGGATGCACTCTATCTTTTGGAAAGAGCAAGAAAAACTTTGCAATGAATGGAGAACCAAGCAATGAAAAGTGATTTAACAGTTGAAAAACTGGAAAAAGAGTTGGCAGAAGCAGAAAAAAAACTTGAAAAGACAGAAAAGCTAATAGAAGCAGTCAAAAGAGATCTTGAACCCATAGAAGATAACTATGAAATGAACAGTAACTATAACGATTTTAAAGATGAGGAAAAGAGATGATTACCATATCTATAAAACGCTACCAACCTTCAAAAGATCCTGCAGAGTATATAGAAGAGTTGGAGATTGAAGAGAATAGTACACTTCTTGAAGCATTAACAAAGATTAAAACTACCAAAGATTCAACTTTAAGCTTTCGTTCGGGGTGCAGAAGTAGCATCTGCGGTAGTTGTGCTGTTCGTGTCAATGGACGTGAAGAGTTGGCATGTGCATATAAACCAAAAGATGGTGATGTGGTTGAACCTTTGCGATTTGCACCTGTTGTAAAAGATCTTATTGTTGATCAGAGTAGTAGTTTTGAGACATTAAATAGAGCTAAAGCCTGGCTCGATACTTCTAAAAAGGATGCTGTAATTACCCCTGAAGATGAGAGACGCACATCGACTCAAAGTAGCTGTATCCTTTGTAACTCTTGCTGGAGTGCCTGCCCTGTTTATGAAAGCAGACCTGCATTTATTGGACCTTTTGCCCTAACGCGTGATTGGCGTTATATAGCTGATCCTCGTGAAGAGAGTATAAAAAGTAAAATAGATAATATTCAGCAAGATGGTGTATGGGATTGCACTCTCTGCGGAGAGTGTACAGCAGTGTGCCCTCAGGGAATCGATCCAAAATCTGACATATTAATGCTTAGAACAAAAAGTACTCAAATGGGTTATATGGATCCAAACATGGGAAGTTTTGGAAGTTTTGGACTGGATTTTTAAATGAGCTATATGGCAAATATTGAACCTTTTGAAGGGCTAAGCAAACAGTTGATTGATGAGATCAACCAAGTTGGTATCATACGTAACTATCCAAAAGGCTCTTCTGCTATGGATTCTGATGATACGCTTAGATCTTTTTATATTCTTATAGAAGGACGCATTAAGGTTTACCAATATAATCCAAACAACAATAGAGAGCAAACTATCTATCTGCTTGGACCTCACGATATGTTTGATGTTTTAACTGTACTTGATGGTTTACGACACGATGTTATGACAGAGGCAATAGATGAAGTTAAAGCTCTAGAGCTTCCCATAGAAAAGGTGCGTGAATGGCTCGATACAAATCCAGCATTTAACCGTGCATTCTTTCCATATATGGCAAAACAGATGCGTCAAGTTGAAGAGTTAGCTACTGATCTATCTCTTTATGATACCTCAACACGTCTAATGAAACTGATTCTTAAAAATCTAGATCTTAAAAACCCTGTTAAAAAGTTAGGACTATTACAAAACCTTCCACATGAAGAGATAGCCTCAATGATAGGAACTGTTCGACACGTTGTAAATCGCCATTTACAACAGCTTAAACGTGAAGGGATACTAAATATAGAGCGTAAAAAAATTGCGATCAATGATGTAAAAAAACTTTTGGAGAAGATTGAAAATGGGAGTTGAGTTAAAAAAAGAGCAAATTGATGAACTTCTGCTTGAAGATATAGAGAGTGACAACCACCCTTCTGAGTTTCAACTTGGCAAAGATTATGCTGTCTTAATTCTTAGATTACCTGAAATGGAAAGTAGTGGGTTGCAAGTTATCTCTTATGCATTTGTTATAAAAGATGGAGTTAGTTTTAGATTTAATCGCGATCTCAAAGAGCTTGTACCCAGTGGCTCTTTGCATGATCTTTATGAGTTTCTTGATCAAAAGACCGATCAACTTCTTAGAGATATACAAAGATACCACTATGAGATAGAGCTACTTGAAGAGAGCCTATATGATGGTGCTTTCTCTTCTGACTTTATGCAAAAATGGCTAACATACAAAAAAGATGTTTCTCTTATTCATCGTCTTATGTTCCACGCGGGGTTGGCTTTTGAGCAATTTGTAAATCACCATAAAAGACGCGACGATTTTAAAGATTTAGCTTATGCTGATCTCTTTGAGCATATAGGACGAATCCGCGATTTGGCAAAATCGGCAATAGAGAAGTTAGATAACCTTTATGACTTCTATCGTGCCAAAGTAGATGAACGGATGAACAGAAATATGTACTGGCTTACAATTATCTCTGCCATATTCCTTCCACTAACACTTGTAACAGGCTTTTTTGGTATGAATACAGGCGGTTTGCCATATACTCAAACACCAGACGGTACATTTAAAGCTGTCATTATCTCACTAATATTAGAGGCTCTTTTTCTTGCTCCATTTATCTTTATAAATATCAAAAAGATAAAAAGATTTCACTTTAAATCTAAGAATTGATACTTAAGTAGCAGAAAAGTTGACACAACATTGCTAAAATTTCTTCAGTTAAAATAATTGAAGGAGTCAAGAATGAAGAGGGTGCTATTATCTTTAGCAGTAACATCTCTACTCTGTACTACACCTATTATGGCAGTAACATCTGCGGAAATTGGTAAAAATGCTGTAAAAAGTGCAAAGTCTGAGGCTAGCAAACAGCAGTTAAAGGTAGTTAAAGAGGCGGTTACTGCAGTATTTTTAACAAAAAAAGTACTAAAAGATCTTGAAAAAGAGGATCTAAAAAGAGCGAAAAATGATTTAGAGAGTGCTATAGGAAAACTTGAAGTTATTTTAGCACACAAAGATGCTCCTTTACTGCTTCCAATAGACTCTATAGTTAGAGCAACTGAATATAGTGGCGACTTGAAAAGCATAAAAAATAGTTTGGAGTTAGTTAACGATCTTCTTGATAGTGGCAAAATTCAAGAGGCAAGACGACTCTTAAGCAGAATGCAAAGCGAAATTGATATAGTTACTATAAGTTTACCTCTTGCATCTTATCCACAAGCATTAAAACTAGCGGCAAAATATCTACAAGAGAATAAGTTAGAAGAGGCAAAAGATATTCTTGAAATGGCTCTTGGAACTTTAGTACAAAATGAGATTGTTATACCTTTACCTCTCTTAAAAGCAGAAGCACTTATAGATGCCGCCAGCAAAATTGCTAAAAGCGACAAAAAAGAGGCTTTAAAACATATTGATTCAGCTAGAAATGAGTTAAAAATAGCTAAAGCACTCGGCTATACAAGCTCTAGTGATACAACCTATAAAGTTTTAGATGAGGCGATTGAGAAGATAGAAAAAGAGATAAGAGGCAAAAATAGAGCTGAAAAACTTTTTGAGGAGTTAATAGAAAAACTCAAAGAGTTTAAAGATAAAGCCATTAAAAATATTGATACCAAAAAATAGTTCATTTATCAGACATACAACACTATTTATACAAAACTCCGGTATAATATAATCAAAAATATCGGAGTTTTACTATGCATCATGTCGTAATTGTAGGAGGCAGTTATGCCGGTCTTTGTGCTTTAAATGAACTCTCTAAACACCCTGCTATTCGTATAACTGTAGTTGACAGGCATCCATACCACTTTCTACAAACCGAAGGTTACGATCTAATTGCTGGCAATGTACCATTTGATACTACCATTATAGGTTTAAGATCACTGTGTGCAGGATTTGGAGAAAATGTTACATTTTTACACGCAGTAGCTGAAAAACTTGATCACCAGAATAACCGTTTAATATGTGAAGATGGAAAAGTGATTGAGTATGATTATATTATAGTTGCGACTGGAGCAGTAACACGTTTTTTTGAAAATATTAAAGGATTAAAAGAGTGCTCCTACGGTGTAAAAAGTTTTCGAGCCGCATTTAAGCTAAAACAGTTTTTTGAGGCTGAACTATACAAGAGATTAGAGAGTGCAAAAGATGCAAAAGAGAAATTTAGCATTTTAATAGGAGGGGCAGGACTCTCCGGTGTTGAGATAGCCGCTGAAATGCAAGCATTTTTCAACCGATATTATCGCTCAAATTCACTATCTTGTGGCATGATCAAAATACATCTAGTAGGTAAATCTATACTAAAAGGTATGAAACCAACTGTCATAAAAAAAGCAGAGAAGAGACTTAAAGAGCTTGGTGTAACTATTCATACAGACTCTCACATTACCAAAGTGGAAAATCAGTGTGCATATTTAGAGAATGGTAAAACCATAGATTTTGACTTTATGATCTTTACAGGCGGTATTATGGCGGCTCCATTTGTTCAATCTTTGCCATTTGAAAAGAACAAGATAGGACAGATAGTAGTAAATGGTTATATGCGTCCAAAAGGTGTTGAAAATGTTTTTGTAGTAGGAGATGCAGCAGATCTGAAAGATAGAAATGGAAAACGTGTTCCTCCTACTGCCCAAAGTGCTGAACAGAGTGGAACAGTTGCAGGGTATAATATTGTCGCTTTGCTAAAAGGTGAAAAGATGAAGAAGGCTGATATTAAGTTAAGAGGACTTGCAATTGCTCTTGGTGGAAGATATGCTATTATTGATGCAGGTCTATTTTGCATAGATGGCATAATGGCATATATTGGCAAGAAATTTATTGAAAAGAGTTACAAATGGCCTTTGCGACTACGTGCACGCAATGGATTCAATAAAATATCATTTTGCACAAAGGAGAGATAGCATGGCAAAAGAGCATAGTTTTGATATTTCAGCAAAAGCAGATATGCAAGAGATAAAGAATGCTATAGCACAGGCTCAAAAAGAGGCAGATAACCGCTACGATTTTAAAGGTCTTGCAAAAGAGATCAACTTAAATGAAAAAGCAAAAACAGTTACTCTTATCTCATCAAGCGACAATAAACTTGATGCATTGATCGATATTTTAATAGGCAAGATTATAAAGAGAGGGCTTTCACCAAAAACTCTTAAAGAGACTAATCGTGAAGATGCAAGTGGAGGAACAAGAAGAGCAGTTTTTGCAATAATTGATGCCATTGGCAAAGATGATGCAAAACAGATTGTAAAAGAGATTAAGGGGCTTAAACTTAAAGTTCAAGCTTCCATTCAAGGAGATGAGATTCGCATAAGTGGAAAATCTTTAGATGATTTGCAAAGGGTCATTGCTCACCTAAAATCACTTGATTTTGACTTTCCAATCAACTTTGGAAACTATAGGTAAAAACTAACAAGATGATTCTACTCTATTTTTACCACCTCTTTTAGCAGTATAAAGGGCACTATCTGCCCTTTTAATGATATTGGTAATATCATCACTCATATCTCTTTTTCCACTAACCCCTAAACTACAAGTTATACTCTTTGGTCCATATCCAAACCTATATTTTTCAATAACATTACGTACCTTTTCTGCCGCAATAATGGCTTTCATACACTCTGTTTGAGGCAAAAATATAATAAACTCCTCACCGCCCCATCTAAACAACATATCATTCTTTCTAAGATATTTCTGTACATTAGCTACAAAATCTTTTAAAATATTATCTCCAACATTGTGCCCATATGTATCATTTATCAATTTAAAATTATCAATATCTATAATAATAATTGAATAATAGGAGATTTTATATCTTGATATCCTCTCTTCCTCTGCTTCTATGACCTTTTCAAACTTTGCACGATTATATGCTTGCGTCAATGGATCCATCATAGCTATCTTCTCAAACTCTATCGCTTTTTTAGCTATATCTAAACTTTTACGTGTTAAATCCATCCACTTATTGTAAAGAAGACGCGTTAACTCTGACTGCGAAATCAAACCTATAATATCACCATCTCTATTGGCAATAATAACTCGCTTAAAATGTTTTTTTGTTATAAAATCTAGAGCCTCTTTTACAGTAGTATTCTCTCTAAGTGTCTGAAGAGGTGAACTCATATAGTTAGAAATAGGTACATCTAAAGATAGGTTATTTGCAAAAATTTTTAAAACATCACGTGCTGTTACAATACCAACTGCCTTTTGATCTTTTAAAATTATAAGAGCATCATCAAGATCGTTTTCTAAAAGCATTATTGCCTCTTTAGTAGGCATATTATAAGATA
>CAZGCF010000054.1:0-7165 GCA_964524095.1 uncultured Campylobacterales bacterium
TACCTAAAACAATTCTATTTTTCTCTAAGCCGATATCTTCAGCTTTCATAATCTCATATGTCTCTTGGCACTTAAGCACACCATCTTGATGAATGCCACTCTCATGTGCAAAAGCATTCTTACCAACAATTGCCTTGTTAGGTTGAGGCTCTATGCCCGTAATTGCAGATACTAATCTGCTGGTAGGATATATCTCTTTTGTATTGATCCCTGTCTCAACAAATCCAAAAACATCAGAGCGTGTCTTCATAGCCATAACTATCTCTTCAAGAGCAGCATTTCCGGCACGCTCCCCCAAACCATTAATGGTACACTCTATCTGTCTTGCTCCATTCATTACAGAAAAGAGAGAGTTGGCTACAGCAAGTCCTAAATCGTTGTGGCAGTGAACAGATATGATGGCTCTGTCACCAACATGCTCATGCAACTCTTTTATCATCTCTCCCATCTCTTGAGGAAGACGGTAACCTACAGTATCTGGAATATTCAAAGTAGTTGCACCTGCTTCTATGACTGCATCTAAAATCTCTTTTAAAAATGGCATTTCACTACGACCGGCATCTTCACAGCTAAACTCCACATCATCTGTAAAACTCTTTGCAAGCTTAACAGCTTCTACCGCTCGCTCTATCACCTGATCTGGTGTCATCTTAAGCTTATACTCCATATGAATAGGGCTGGTAGCTATAAATGTGTGAATTCTTTTATTAACCGCATCTTTAAGAGACTCTCCAGCTTTAACTATATCTCTTTCAACTGCTCTTGCAAGTGAACAGACAGTACTCTTCTTAACAACTTCACAAATTCTTCTGATTGCATCAAAATCACCCGGACTTGCAGCTGCAAATCCTGCCTCAATTATATCAACACCTAAGCGTTCTAACTGCACAGCAATCTTAATCTTCTCTTCTGTATTCATAGATGCACCAGGGCTTTGTTCGCCATCTCTCAATGTTGTATCAAATATATAAACTCTCTCTCTTTTCATTCTATATCCTTGAGTCTTTTTTTATATGTAAATAGTATTTTAAAAAATTGGTATTAGAAGAAGAGGTGCAGAAGTGTATTTTTAATCTCTATTTTAGGTAAGTATTTGATCGCTTTGATCCGACCTATGTCGGTTCCAAACATAATATCTCCTCTTTTAAAATCTTGAAAGTATACCATAATCAAGATCAAGAGTGCAAAGAAAATTTTCTCCTACTAATAGTATATACTGCTCTAACTACTCCCCACAACATATAAAGTGTAATTATTAGCGTAAAACCTTCAACCGGATACAGATACATTAAAGAGGCAAAAGAGATTAGTATAATTAGTATCTTTGTTAACATTGGTTTTTTCAAACTTATCTTCTTAAAGCTAGGATACCTAATATTGCTAACCATCAAGAGAGATACAAAGAGTGTTCCAACAAGCAAAAGCCAACTATACTCATTTAAACTCTCATATCTTAAAAACATCAGAACCCATATCGATACAAATATAGCAGCTGTTGGAATAGGAACACCTATAAATACAGTAGGATCAACATTTGGACTCATTACATTAAACCGTGCCAATCTGATAGCACCAAAAATTATAAAAAGAGCCATAACAAGCGTACCAAACTTACCGTAATCATGCCCAATATAAAAGTATAGAAGCATAGCAGGAGCAACACCAAATGCAACTATATCTGCAAGAGAATCAAACTCTACACCAAATTTACTTGTAGTATGAGTCAATCTAGCAATTCTACCATCTAAACCATCAAATACTAGTGAAAGAAATATAAGCCAAGCAGATTTTTCAAAATCTCCACTTATTGCAGAAACAATAGATATTACAGCGGTAAAGATTGATGCCGCTGTAAATAGGTTTGGAAGCAGATATATGATCTGAAAATTACGCGATGCCATCTCGTCCATAAGCTAAAACAGAGTATCCTCCTAACACTTTATCGCCAAAAGATACTTCTGTCTTTACATTTTCTGGCAACTCTACCTCTACAATACCATCACTCATCTGTAGCTGTAACTCTCCAGCAAATACCCTCTCTTTATGTAAAAAAGAGACCAATCCCCAAGAGTAAAAGCCACATTTTAAAAAGATATTTAAAATATCATCTCCCCACTGATATGAGATATTTGCTCTCTCATTTAGATATTTAGCTTTTGGATTGAATATATCAAGAAAAACTCCATGAGTTAATCTTTTTGACATAACTGTTCCACTAATAGGAGCATAAACAGCACTCGATCCAAAGAGACTCTTCTCTATTGTTATAATAGTCTTTCCATCTACTCTATTTACTCTGCTAACAGTTCCATCAACTGGAGCTATAACAGCCGATGATGAAGTTTCAAAAGGTGTTCTCTCTGGAATAAAAAAGATATACCCAGCTATAAAACTCACAACCAGTAAAAATAGATTCAAAAAGATTTCATCACTAAAAACAAGTATAGTTAATGTCACACCCCATAGAGGAATTAAGATTCGCCAACCATTTGAGAGAAAAAAACTATTTTTAGTCATTATTTATTCCTTTGTCTCATCACCTGTATCTTTAACATCTTCTTTTTCAAGAAGTTCATCTTTTAAACTCTCTCTATTATCTACAAGCTTTGAAGGAATTCCTTCCCTCTTCTCAAACTCACTTATTATTTCACGAACTTTTGTACCCTCAATTGTTTCAGCTTTAAATAGCTCTTTAACAATATCCTCTATTGCTTCAGAGTACTCTTTTAATCTATTTACAACATGCTTATAGCGCTCATCAAGAAAGTTTTTAATAAACTCATCTACACCTTCAGCAGTCTTGTCACTATAATCTTTTTGACTCATTCCATTACCAAGAAAGAGATTTGTCTGTTTTTCAAGAACCATTAATCCTGCTACATCACTCATACCATAAAGACTTACCATTGCTTTTACAATATCTGTAGCTCTCTCTAAGTCATTGCTAGCACCAGTTGAGATCTCTTTTATAAAGACCTCTTCAGCAGCTCTACCACCTAAAAGTGTATCTATCTCAGCAATCAACTCATGTTTTTGCATCAGATATTTATTCTCTTCAGGTGTATTTAGAGTATAACCCAATGCCGCAAGACCGCGAGGAATTATTGAGACTTTAGAGACACTCTTTGCACCAGGTGTTGTCTCTGCAATCAATGCATGACCACTCTCATGGTATGCAACTATATGCTTCTCTTTTGGTGAAATACGTCTAGACTTCTTCTCAAGACCAGCAATTGCTCTCTCTACTGCTTCAATGAAATCTTCTTGCTCTACTTGATCTTTATTTTTTCGCCCTGCAAGTAGTGCAGCTTCATTAACAATATTTGCCAAATCAGCTCCAGCCAATCCGGCTGTAAGTCGTGCAATCTCTTCTATACTAGCATCTTCAGACATCTTTATATGCTTAACATGCACTTTTAAAATTTTGATTCGCCCCTCAAAATCAGGCTTGTCAACAAGAACCTGACGATCAAAACGTCCAGGACGAAGTAGTGCAGGATCAAGAACTTCAGGGCGGTTTGTAGCCGCTAAAACTATGATAGGTGTATCTGAACTAAAACCATCCATTTCAGCTAAAAGCTGATTAAGTGTCTGTTCACGCTCATCGTTGCCACCTATTTGACCATTTGCAGCACGACTCTTACCAATAGCATCAATCTCATCTATAAAGATAATAGCTGGAGCATCCTTTTTTGCCTGTTCAAAGAGATCACGAACTCTTGCCGCACCAACTCCTACAAACATTTCAATAAAACTTGATCCACTTACAGAGAAGAATGGAACATCAGCCTCTCCTGCAACTGCTTTGGCAAGAAGTGTTTTACCGGTTCCTGGAGGTCCTACAAGCAAAACACCTTTAGGAATCTTTGCTCCAAGCCTAATGTAACGTTCAGGAAATTTGAGGAATTCAACTATCTCCATAACCTCCTCTTTTGCCTCTTCCACACCGGCAACATCATCAAATTTTACATTAGGCTTCTCCGCATTTACCAATTTTTTGGCACTGCCCATTCCTAAAATTCCACCACCCATACTCTTTTGCATACGGCTAGCAAGAAACATCCATATGCCAAAAAATATGAGAATTGGTAGTACCCAGCCAAATAAAACCTCTCCAAGCCAGTTACTTTCAGAGTATCCGCTATACTCAACACCCATCTTATCAAGCAAAGGTATAAGAGTGTTATCTTCACCTACTTTTTTTGCAATATAGAGGATCTTAAAACCACCTTCATTTGAGACTGCTTTTATTAAAGTTTGACCAATTGAGACATATTTAACTCTACCCTCTTTGATCATCTTTTTTAGATCACTATATGGAATAGTCTTTGTTTGTGTAACGGGTGCTGTTCCAAATGCAGTCTGATTTTGAGAACTAAACTGCCCCTCCTGATTTCCAATAAAACTTTTGAAAATTATTATAATAAGCAGAGAAAAGATCGCAAAGGTAAGCAGAGGATTTTTATTGAAAAAGTTCTGATTGTCTGGATCTTTTTTTGGATTGTTGTCCGCCATTTTTATCCTTGTTTTCTATAGATTTTAGTTCGCCACTCATTTTTGGCGATTGTCTCTATAAGTTGAAGATCTGAAAAGATCTCTTCTATAGAGCTCTCTTTTGTATCAATTATTCCTGAAAGTATCAATAATCCATTATCTTTAGTAGATTTTTTTAAGTCTTTTGCAATCATACGTAATACATCAGCAACTATATTTGCTGTTACAATATCATACTGCTCTTTTGCAGATGTTACTGAACCTTCCCATATATTACGTAATGGTTGATTATTTAGAGCAAAGTTTTTTTGTGCATTTTCAACAGCTAAAGGGTCTGTATCACAAGCATCTACAACTGCATTAGACATTGATGCGGCAATTGCCAATATTCCACTGCCACAACCAACATCTAAAAAGGTGTCTCCATCTTTTACATATCTATTGATTGCCTCTAAACAGCTAGCAGTAGTCTCATGGTGACCTGATCCAAATGCCAATGCTGGATCAATCATTATATTCTTTTTTCCATCTTTTGGTGCTTCCCAACTTGGATATACATAAAAATCACCAACCTCTACTGGACGAATTGATTCTCTATACTTAGAGATCCAATCAACATTCTCTTTAGACTCAACTACAGTCTCTACTGTTACTTCTTTTCCAAACTGTTCAGAGAGTGCATCAGCAAACTGTTTAACTCCCCATACAATATCATCCAACTCCTCTTCGGAACGAATGATCAATGAACTATCTGTAATCTCAATGGTGTCTGGAAATATAGTCTGTAGAAAATCTAGAAAGAGGTCTAAATGTGCTGACGGAGTGACCGTCAGCTCTATATAGCTACCCTGCATCAATCATTTACGCCAAGAACGGCTTCAAGCTTCTCTTTTAAAACTTGAGGAGTAAAAGGTTTTACTATATAGTTATTTACTCCTGCTTTAAGAGCAGTAATAACCTCTCCTTTACCACCTTCAGTTGTAACCATAATTATAGGAATATCTTCAAAAGCACTATCTCCACGTACCTTCTTTACTAACTCTAACCCATTCATATTAGGCATATTCCAGTCAGTAATAAGTACGCCTATATCATCTTTATGCTCTTGCATCAATTCCCAAGCCTGAACTCCATCTTCTGCCTCTAGAAGATCTTTATACCCCAATCGTCCTAGTGTATTTTTAATAATACGTCGCATTGTAGAACTGTCGTCAACAACCATGATTTTCAATGCAAATCCTTCTTATCTAAGTTTTTTGTAGAATTTATTGCTCAATTTTAACACTCGGCTCATTTAAACAAGTTTAAAGGCCTCGTGTAAATCGACCAATCCTTCATAAAAAGCTTTTCCAACAATTACTCCAGAAACTTTTTTAGTCTTTTTAAGTGCCAATATATCATTGATACTTTTAAGACCACCGCTCGCAATAGTATCGATACCACTCGCTTCGGAAATGCCTATAGTAAAATCGACATTTATTCCAGAAAGTGTACCATCTCGACCAACATCTGTGCAAATTATTGCTTCAACGCCACAATCAGCAAAAGCTTTTGCAAGTTCAGTAGCCTCCATTTCACTAACTTCTGCCCACCCCTCTACTGCAACATATCCATCAATTGCATCAATTCCTACTGCTATTGGATACTTTACAGCCATATCTTTGACAAAATCTGGATCTTTTACAGCAATAGAACCTAAAATTAATCTATCTATTCCTAGATCTAGATAGCGTTTAATTGTATCTTCATCCCTAATTCCGCCACCTAACTCTATCTTTAAAGAGGTGTTTTCTCTAATTTTCTTGATCTGCTCTAAATTTTTTGGTTCCCCAGCAAATGCACCATTTAGATCAACTATATGAAGCCATTTAGAGCCCATCTCTTCAAATCTTTTAGCCAACTGCCAAGGCTCATCACTATAAATTTTTGCACTATCCATTAAGCCTTTTGTTAGACGAACTGCTTTGCCATCCTTTAAATCTATTGCAGGCAATATCTCCATAAAACTCTCCATTATCTATTTTACATCTGTACAAAGTTACGCAATATCTCTAATCCATTCTCATGAGACTTTTCAGGATGAGGCTGAATCCCAAAAATATTACCATTTTGAACGGCACTCACAAACTCATAACCATACCACGTTTTACCTATAATATACTCATCTGTTGTAACTGCATGATAAGAGTGTACAAAATATAGATAAAACTCTTTTGATAAATTTTTAAATATCGCTGTATCTTTTTGAACAAAAAGCTCATTCCATCCCATATGAGGAACTTTATGAGGTTTGTTAAACATATTCTTATCAAACGGTACAACTTCACCTGGAATAAGATCTAACCCTTTATGCTCTCCAAACTCTAAACTTTTTGAAAAAAGAAGTTGCATTCCCAAACATATTCCAAGCATTGGTTTACCACTTTTAGCAAACTCTTTAACTGCTGAATCCATTCCATTTTGGTGCAAATGCTCCATTGCATCACCAAAAGCCCCTACTCCAGGAAGCAAAACTTTATCATACTTTTTTACATCATCCGGTTTTGAAACAATCTTAGAGTCTGCACCAATTTTTGCCAATGCATTTTGAACACTGGCTAAATTTCCCATATTATAGTCTATTATAGCAACCATACACTCTCTTTAATTATGCTTTTTTTATGCTTTTTAT
>CAZGCF010000055.1:0-7076 GCA_964524095.1 uncultured Campylobacterales bacterium
ATGATGATTTTATATCTATTGAATATAATGGCTGTGAAAGTTTTTTGCCTCAAAAGGGATACTTTGATGCCGACAGAGTCGATAAAAACTTCAAATATTTCAAAACACAAGAGGAACTCTACATAAATGAAGTTTATGAAAATATTATCTCAACTTGCAACAAACTGTTTAAAAAAGATAATGCACTATATCTTTTAGATTCAGATGGTGTTGTTAGCGGTTTCATAGAGTCTAAAGATAAAAATATTAAGCAAATTAAAAATACAAGATTATTTAAGTTTGATCTTTTTAAAGATACTGTTTAAAATAAAATAATATCAACAAAATCTCATCTGCCTTAGACAATTTGATAAGAGCCTTTTTATAATATGTTAGATTTTTACTACAATGTCAACAGAGTAGATTAACAAGTATAAAGAGAGTTCAAAGATTAGAGCCGATAAGAGTATTATTGCTCTATTTAAGAGCTTTGAGCTTTTATATTGTGAGTCTAATGAGTAAAGGAAAAAGATATGCAAAAAAAGATCATCTTCTTTAGCGGTGCAGGAATTAGTGCGCCAAGCGGCATTAAAACCTTTAGAGATGCAGACGGGCTTTGGGAAAATCATAAGATCGAAGATGTGTGCAACTTCAACACTTGGAAAAAAAATTTTGAACTTGTTCATAAATTCTATAATACAAGAAGAGTCCAATTAAAAGATGTCAAACCAAACGAGGGGCATTTTGGAGTAAGAAGAGTTTTTGAAAAGTATGGCAAAGAGAATGTAGTAAACATTACCCAAAATGTAGATGATCTATTTGAACAGGCTGGATTTCAAAATGATGAAGTCTTACATGTTCACGGTGAGCTTACAAAGATGCAGTGCTTTGCTTGTGGTAATGTTTGGGATATAGGATACAATGAATTTGATATTAGCAAAGATAGATGCCCAAAATGCAACAGTTTAAAGGGTGTAAAACCAAAGATAGTATTTTTTAATGAACCAGCCCCTTTATATAGAGAAATGATGAAATATTTTGATCATTTGTCAAATCCCAATACCATATTGGTTGTAATAGGTACAATGGGAAATGTAGTACCAATAGCCTACTTAATCGGAAACACCCCTGCCAAAAAGATCCTTTGCAACAAAGAGCCTTCAGAGCATCTGCCAGAGCATCTGTTCGATAAAATCTACTATGAAAGCATAGAAGATGCAATGGCAAAGATAGAAGATGACATAAGTAGTTGGTGGGAATAGTCCTACTCCAAAAACTCCCTAACCTCTGCTTTGATCTCATCATCTAACCATTTTGGCTCTAAAACTCTTATGTGAGGTATCCAATATTTGATGATATTTTTGATCTCCATTTTATCGGTAACTTTTATGCTTATTTGTACACTGCCGTCACTATCGACTCCCTCTATGACTTGAGTTTTAGAGATTGGAATTCGTCTAAGGTATTTTGCGGCAATACTGTCGGCAAAAAGTGTTACTTCAAATGGCTCACTGTAAGGATCGAACCAGACATTTATGGCATTTTCGATCCTATTTTGAAAATCTTCGCTAATCTCAAATCTTTTTTCTGTAAGTTCAATTTTTGTAACGCTTTTTAGATGAAACTTTTTAAAGTAGTCATCTTTGCAATCTATACCAAGAAGATACCAGTAACCTTCAAAGTTTGCTATTTTTAGAGGTTGTACACTAAATTCATATCTATTATTCTCTATTTTGTATTCGATTTTTAACACATTTTTGTTTTTAATGCCACTCTCTATAACTGCTATCTCATCAAGCTTTTCACTAATCTTTTCCATATCCAATTTTGCATAGAATGGATTGTGAATTGAAGAGAGTTTAAGCCTGTTTAGATATGGTTTTACTTTATCTAATATACCCGCACTCTTTGCAAGATTTTCAATAGCATCAAATGCAACTTCGCTTCTTTGATCAAGGCTTAAATCGACAGGATTTTCTAAAATCCATCTTTTGCCAGATTTTTTCAGAGCAAAACCTGATGGAAGAAGATAGTCATTAAAATATCTTTGAACAGTTCTTGTACTTACATCAAACTCTTTTGCAAGTTCTGTGACAGACAACGCTTCACCTAAATAAAGCCTTGATATGATGATATTTAGCCTTTTTAGAGTCGATTCATAATCTTTTGCTTTTGACATAACACCCTTTCCAACCAGACACAATTTAAATCAATTCAACACCGCTTTCTAAAATCTCAAGGTACAAATCTAAACTCTCATTAACACTTTCTAAAACAAATTTATAAAAATCTTTAAAATCACCATTTTGTTGAGCTTTTTCTATGCTTTGGATGTACTGAACTCTGTTTGATACTTTGATTATGACATGTGGATAACCATTTTGTAATAAAATTAAATTCATTAGCAATCTTGCAGTTCTGCCGTTACCATCTATAAATGGATGAATTGTTACAAACTTTAGATGGGTTAAAGTTGCCAATTTTATAGGCTCAATCTCTATAGCGTCATTTAGCCACGCTATAAACTCTTGCATCTTTTCTTCTATTTTTAGTGGATCAGTAAAGTGGTAAATTTTACCATCACTTTTTACTACTCCAACAGGTTTAGTTCTATAGACTCCAGCTTCTTTGGTATTGATGCCTTTTAAAATAAGATAATGCAAATTTTTAATATCTTGTAAGGTTAATCGGTAAGTTTTACTTAGGGCTAACTCTTCTATAAAATCTATTGCTTCTTTATGATTAATCGCTTCAAGATGCTCATTAATGGTTTTACCTCCAATAGTTATGCCCTCATTTAAAATTAGTTTTGTTTCACTATAAGTTAAAGTTGAGCCTTCTATTGCATTTGAGTTATATGTTAATTCTGTATCATATAGTTTTTTTAAATTTTTAACTTGTGCAGAAGTTAGTGGTCTAAATTTATCTAATTTTTCTTTTTTAGATTTTATTTGATTTAATATATCAACCATTTGCATACTTGCCTTATATATTTGACTTGATAATATTATATCATTTACTTTAGATCGTCTCAACTGTACCAATCTAACCAGAAATATTGAACAATATAAGTATCTAACCAAAAGTAAATCCGATTAATTGCGAGACTGAAGTCTCGACCCCATTATTTGGGGATGGGACTTTAGTCCCATAAATTTCCTTTTAATCAAACACTTATAATTTTGTTAGAAAATAGTCTATACAATTATTCTTAAAAAAAGGTATTCAAATGTTAGAAAAAATCAAAAGAGCAAGAGAGATCATAAAAGAATCAGATGCAGTTTTAATAACCGCTGGAGCTGGAATGGGTGTGGATAGCGGTTTGCCAGATTTTAGAGGTAATGAAGGGTTTTGGAGAGCATACCCGCCAATTAAGAAATTAGGACTAAGTTTTTCTGAGATGGCATCACCACACTGGTTTAAAACAGATCCTAAACTTGCTTGGGCATTTTATGGTCATAGATTGCACCTATACAGAGATACAACTCCACACGATGGCTTTAAGATGCTTTTGAATCTAGTGAAAGAAAAAAACGAAAACTATTTTATCTATACTTCAAATGTAGATGGTCAGTTTCAAAAGGCTGGATTTAGTGAAGATAAAATTGTAGAGGTTCACGGTTCTATACACTTTTTACAATGTAGCAAAGATTGCCAAGATCGCATTTGGTCGGCTGATGATTTGGAAATTAGAGTAGATATGGATCGATTTGAAGCTCTAGACATTCCAACCTGCCCCGACTGTGGAGCTGTGGCAAGACCAAATATTTTGATGTTTGGCGATTGGTACTGGAATAGTAGAAGAACAGATGTACAACAAGCATATTTTGATCAATGGTTTGATCAAATATTAAAAAATTTACACAAAGTTGTAATCATTGAGATTGGTGCAGGAACAGCCGTTCCTACAATCAGAAGTTTTGGTAACGCTACTTCAAAAAACTACCTAAAAGCCACACTCATTCGCATCAATCCAAGAGAGAGCGAAGTAGAGAATGAAAATAGCATTGGTCTTGAGTTAGGCGGTTTAGAGGGGTTAAAAGCTATACTTGAATGATAGCTTGTTAAATAATGATTTAAAAATATTAAGCATATGAATATAAAAATTTTAGTATTATAATCCTAAAATTTTAAGGATCTTGTATGGAATATATTGATAGAGCAATAACGAAAGATTTGGAAGACTATTTAAAATATTTTCCGGTACTGCTCATAAGTGGAGCAAGGCAAGTTGGAAAATCTACACTTGCTCTTCATTTAAACATTGAAAACTACATCACTCTTGATGATATTAATATATATGAAATGGCAAAAAATGATCCAAAAGGATTTATAGAGAGTATTAATAAACCTGTAGTCATTGATGAAATTCAAAGACTGCCTAAGCTTTTGATTACAATTAAAGAGTTTGTAGATAAAAAGAGAGTAAATGGACAGTTTGTATTAACCGGTTCAGCTTCACTGCAAGGTTTTAAAGATATATCTGATTCACTTGCCGGTAGAATTGGAATAGTTGAACTTTACCCATTAAGTCTAAAAGAGAAAAATAGAAAAGATGAAAATATCATCGATCTCATCAGTGGCGATTTAAACAGATATATTTTAAAAAAGTATGACAATTCAAAACTGATTGAAGAGATCATAAATGGTGGCTATCCAGAAATACTAAAAATCGATAACCTAAAAGCAAAATATCTTTGGTTTAGCTCTTACATAAGAACATACATTGAGTCCGATGCAAGAGAGTTGGCTAATATTCGCAATATAGATAAATTTATGAGCCTGTATCGTTTATCAATACTAAGAAGCGGAAAATTATTTAACAAAAATGAACTCCAGAAAGAGACAGGACTTGATAATAAAACATTTGACAGCTACTTCAATGTTTTAGAACAGACTTACCAAGTGCAAAAACTCAAACCATTTTTTAAAAATGAGCTAAAAAGAGTCATAAAATCTCCAAAAATTTATGCAACAGATACCGGAATACTCTCTTATCTTTTACAAATCACCACGCCTGATGAATTTGAAGCTTCACATTTTAAAGGTAGTATAGTTGAAACATTTGTCTATAATGAACTCATAAAAGCACAAACTTACGCATCTACTAACTCTCAACTCTACTACTATAGAACAAGCGATAAAAAAGAGATCGATTTCATCTTAGAGCTCTCTTCTAAAGTTATTGCCATAGAGATCAAATACTCTAAAACAGTCTCTAAGAGTGATTTTAAACATATCTATCATCTCTCAAAAGAGATTCCAAATGAGTTTGACAAGGGAATTGTTTTATACAATGGTGATCAAGTGTTAAGAGTAGATCATAATATGTACGCTATACCATTAGCCTTTTTAGCCTAATAAAAAAGAGTAGAGAATGAAAGCAAATTTTTAACAACTGCGACAAAATGTTGTCACCCATATAACATATAATTTACAAAACTCACTAAAGGCATAGCAGATGAATCTCTCAAAATCACTCTATACAAGAGGCTTACAATGCGAAAAATCACTATGGCTCAAAAAGTACCGCAAAGATCTCTTAACACCGCCAGATGAAAGTACGCAAGCGATCTTTGAAACAGGTAATAGAGTTGGAGAGTTGGCTTGTGAACTCTTTCCTGGTGGCGTGAAAGTGCCGTTTGACAGCTCCGACTATGAAGGGATGATCGAAAAGACAAAAAAACTTATAGACTCTAACATTACAAACATTTACGAGGCATCTTTTAATTACAACAATATCTTTGTAGCTATAGATATACTCCATATTAACGAAGATAAAAGCGTAGAGATCTATGAAGTAAAGAGTTCAACAGAGGTTAAAGATGTATATCTGCACGACGCTTCCATTCAGTACTATGTCTTAAATGGAGTTGGTTTTAATGTAAAAAAAGTAAGCATTATCCACTTAAACAACAGATATGTAAGAGGCGATGAACTTGAGATAGATAAACTCTTTACCATAGCAGATATAACAGATGAAGTAAAAGAGTTGCAAGATGATATCCCCGAAAATCTAAAAAGATTTAGAAGAGTTTTAAGCGATAAAACCAATGAACCGAAAATAGATATAGGCAAACATTGTAGCAATCCTTATGAGTGCGATGCAGTGGAGTATTGCTGGAGGCACATACCAGAATATAGCATTTTTAACATATCAAGACTAAAGAGCGATAAAAAGTTTGAGCTTTACAAGCAAGGAGTAGTAAATTTTGAAGATATACCAGATATTTCAACCTTTTCACCTGCACAACAGATACAGATCAGATCTGAACTTACAAAAGAAGAGATCATAGACAAAGAGGCGATCAGAGAGTTTATAGAGTCACTCTCTTACCCGCTCTATCATCTCGATTTTGAGACATTCCAACAGGCGATCCCTGAATATAAAGGCATTAGCCCATTTATGCAGATCCCTTTTCAATACTCACTGCACATAGAGCAAAAAGATGGCAAGTTAGAGCATAAAGAGTTTCTTGCAGAAGATGGAGCCGATCCACGCTATGAACTTGCAAAACATTTGATAAACGATATTCCGACAGATGTAACAGTACTAGCCTACAATATGGGCTTTGAAAAGGGTGTCATAAAGAGATTGGCTGAAGAGTTTGATGAGTTTAGAGATCATCTTCTTAGCATACACGACAACATTCAAGACTTGATGACACCATTTCAAAAGAGACACTACTACACACCAAAAATGAGAGGAAGTTACTCCATCAAGTATGTCCTACCTGCCCTAGTTCCTGAAATGGCTGAGGCTTATAAGAGGTTAGAGAGCGTACAAAACGGCGGCGATGCAATGCGTACTTTTGCAAAACTCTCTGAAATAGAAGATGAAAAAGAGAAAGCACGTCTAAGAGAGGCTTTACTTAGATATTGCGAACTTGACACTTTGGCAATGGTGAAAGTTTTGGAGAAGTTAAGAGAGGTTGCCAATGAAACAAGGTTTGTATATGTTTGTAGTAATTGCGAAACAGAATATGTCTATTTTGAGAAGATCAATGTTGTTAAATGCGAAAATTGTGGGTGCAATATAAAATAAATTCAATCTAGTTTAATTTAATTAAAAATAAGACTACAGGAAGTAAAAAGAT
>CAZGCF010000056.1:0-6868 GCA_964524095.1 uncultured Campylobacterales bacterium
CTTTTTGAGGGTAAATTGTTTCTCTTGTCTATAGCTTTATACTAACCATTGCAATAATTACTTCTAATAAACTTGCTAAAATAAATGCTTCATAATTGAATCGATCTATACTCTTTGCATGGTAAGCAAGTGTTGCCACCGCTATAAGTAAAGTTAGTGGCATAGCATGAGAGAGTCCAATTAATGCTGAATCTTTTCCTCCAAAAAGTTTATAAAAAGCAAATGATGCCATTAAACGAACAAAAAGCATAATACAAGCAATAACAAATGCCAAAAATACTAGACCCTCTTTATTAAATGCTTCTATAGGAAGAGAGCTTCCTACATGGATGAAAAAGATTGGAACTAAAAACCCAAAACCGAAACTACTAAGCTTTACCTCCAGATCCTCTTTATGCGAAAAGAAAGTAGCAATAAATACACCTGCTATAAAACTTCCAAAAGCAGTCTCCAATCCTAAATAGATCATTATTGCCAACATTATAAAAAGAGTTGCCATACTAAGTCTAATATCCTGCTCTTTTGTATCAAAATATGGCATCATTACACTTCTAATTTCAGGATACCACCAAAATATAAGATGCAAAAAATAATATAAAAGCGCCATTGAGGCAATAAAGATTGTCAATGTAGTAATTTTTGTGAAAAACTCCACCCCTATTCCATACTGTAATCCTGCACTAGCAAGCGTCAATACAATAATACTGATTAACTCACCCAAAATACCTATTGTCAATGAGACTTTAATCCAAGCAGTCTCTTTTCCATACTCTTTTGAGAGAGTGGCAATAAGACCTACTGAAATTAGCGGGAATATCACCATAAATACAAAACTCATCTCTAATTGATATGCAATAAGAGTAGAGAGGGAGTATAAAAGAGCCAAATATGTAAAACCTGCCTTTAAAATCTCTGTATCAGTTTTAAGAAGTTTCTTTACATTAACTTCAAGACCAGCTACAAACATTAAATATAAAAACCCAAACTCCGCTATCAAATCAAAAAGCTCATTCTCACCATGCCCTAAAAAACCAAAAGCTGAAGCTATTGAACCAAGAATAATCTCAACAGGAGTAGTAGGAAGTCTTACAATTTTTGCAATAAAAGGTGCTACCCAAATGAGTAGCGAAATAGTAACTATTATTAAAACATCATCTGTCATTACAATTTTTTGCTATCTCATAGCCATAAGCTTCTAACATTTTATGATCTCTAAAAGGGTCATTGCCCTCTGTAGTAAGATAGTTTCCAATTACTATAGAGTTTGCCCCTGCTAGAAAGATTTTATAATCCTCATCTTTAAAGGTTATCTCTCTACCTCCAGCTATCATAATACTTACATCTTCCCCAAGAATATCTCTTGCAGTTCGTATAATCTCTAAAGCCTCCTCTTTTGATAATAACTTATTATTTATAGGAAGAGCATCATTAGGATGAAAGAAATTGATTGGCACAGATTGAGGTTCTAAACTTTTAATTGACTCCAATAAACTATATCTATCTTCAACCGTTTCTCCAAGTCCAAAAATTCCACCTGTGCAAAGCATTAACCCAGCTTTCTTTACATTTTCGCATGTCTCATACCGATCTTTCCAGCTATGTGTTGTACATATATTTGGATAGAATGCTTGTGAAGTCTCCAGATTATGGTTATAACTACTAACCCCATGATCTTTTAAAATGCGAAGTTGCTCTTCACTTGCTATACCGTTACAAGCTATAATATGAAGATCTTCTACCTCTTTTTTTACAGCTGAAGCTGATTCACAGACAAATCTCAATGTTTTGTCATCAATACCTTTACCCGCTGTAACGAGACAAAAACCTACTGCCTTTCGCTCTCTTGCCAGTTTTGCCTCTTTTACAATCTCTTCAATAGATTTATGGTAGAAACGATCTATCTTTGCACCATACTTGACACTCTGTGTACAAAACTTACAATCTTCCACGCAGTGACCACTTGAAATATTGCATATAGCACATAAAAATACTTTTTTAGACATGTTCAAAAACTCTTTTGTAGATTTTTTTGTTATATTGCCATTTATTCTCTTTAATGCGCCTTTGACAATAGGTTATCTCAAAATTTTCATCACTAATATCAAGAATAACTGCTTCACTTATTGGCTTATTTCTAGCGCAAACTTCGCCTGGATTAATATATAGTTCACCAGATAATCTATTCTCAAGAGTAAATTTATGAGTATGCCCAAATATGATCAGATCTGCATCAGGACTCAAAAACCATGGATGATGCATTAGCTTTATGCGTATGCTATTTAAAACAAAATAGTGCGGCTCTTTATAAAGTTTATATCTATCCATCAAAGGTACCAATTTTCTATCATTATTTCCTAATACAGCTATATAAGGGATAGATATCTCTTCTAAATACTCTAAAATCTCCTCTTTTCCTATATCTCCTGCATGTACAAGAAACTCTGCACCATTATCCAAAAGCATATCTATAGCTTTTTTGGCACGTCCTACCTTTTTATGTGTATCTGAGAGAATCCCAATCTTCATCTACTATCCATAAATCTTTTTACTTATGCATCAATCCTATGTTTGCATTTTATACACTCATAGACCTCTTTGCCTCTAAATGTTCTCTTTGCCATTGTATAGCCACACTCTGGACACTTTTTTTCAGTAGGCTCAAACTTTGAAACAAATTTACATTTAGGATAGTTACTACAACCGAAAAATTTGCCTCTTCGCGAGTTTCTCTCTAGTAATTCACCACCACACTCAGGGCATTTAACATCAATTGCTTTTGGTTTATCAAGAGATTTTGTATTTTTACATTTAGGGTAAGCGCTACAAGCAAGAAAAGAGCCTCTTCTTCCACTCTTCACTACCATAGGCGATCCACACTTATCACACAATTCATCGGTAGTTTGTGTTGGTTGTACATCTTCACTATCTTTTTTTTCTATCGCCTCAGTATATCGACACTTAGGGTAGTTGCTACAAGCAATAAATTCACCAAAACGACCACTTCTAAGCAATAGCTCATTGCCACACTCTGGGCACTCACGCCCTACCGGTTCAGCCTTTTTTAAACTTTTAATCTCTTTTTTTCCCTTTTCAACCTGCTCTATAAATGGAGTGTAAAAGTCGATTAGAAGTTTTTGCCAATCTACCTTTTTTTCTGCAACTTCATCCAACTTCTCCTCCATCTCCGCAGTAAAGTTTGAATCAACAATCTCTGGAAAATGTTTTTCCAATATCTCTATAACTGTAAATGCTATTGGAGTTGGAATAAGTTGACGCTTCTCTATTTTCAGATATTCTCGTGATACAAGCAGAGATATTGTTGGTGCATTTGTACTTGGACGACCTATTCCAAGACTTTCAAGCTTTTTGATAAGACTCGCCTCTGTATAGCGCGGAGGTGGTTCGGTAAAGTGCTGATTGGCTCTCAACTTTTCCAAAGGAATCTCTTCGCCCTCTTTTAGCTCAGGAAGAAGCTTATCTTTATCATCATAACCCATAACACGATAAAAACCATCAAATAGCAGTTTTCTACCACTAGCCTTAAATGTTCCATTTTCAGAAGAAAAGAGAATTGTTTGTGATTCAAAAACTGCATCACTCATCTGGCTTGCAAGGAAACGGTTATATATAAGCTTATAGAGCTTCAGCTCATCAGCTGAGAGATACTTACTAGCTACTTCAGGTGTAAAATCAAGTCTTGTTGGTCGAATAGCTTCATGAGCCTCTTGTGCACCCTTACTTTTAGAAGTATATATTTTAGGTTTAGCTGGAAGATACTCCTCTCCATATCTCTTTAAAATTGCCTCTCTCGCTGCATCTTGTGCCTCTTTTGCTATATTAAGGCTATCTGTACGCATATATGTAATAACACCCATCTGTCCTTTGTCTGTCTTAACTCCCTCATATAGCTTTTGAGCAATCATCATAGTCTTTTTTGGTGAAAAACCAAGTCGTCCAGATGCGCTTTGTTGAAGAGTAGAGGTCATAAAAGGTGGAGGCGTTGAACTCTTTCTCTCCTTTTTCTCTATACTATTTACACAAAAAAGTGAACTTTTTAAAACACTCTCTATTTCGCGAGCATACTTCTCATTGGTAATTGTCATCTTTTCAATTTTACTACCCTTGTACTCAACAAGGTTCGCCTCTATTTCAGGTTTGAATATTGCATCTATACTCCAATATTCTACTGGTTTAAAGGCCTGAATTTCACGTTCGCGATCTACTGTAATCTTAAGAGCAGAAGATTGTACCCTACCAGCACTTAACCCTTTTTGGATTTTTGATGCAAGGAGTGGAGAAAGCTTATACCCAACAATTCGATCCAAAAGACGACGCGCCTGCTGAGCATTAACTTGGTCCATATTGATTTTGCGAGGATTTTCAAGAGCATTTTTTATAGCGCTTTTTGTTATTTCGTGAAAAACTATACGTGGCAAAGATTCTGGATCTTTTCCAATAGCTTTTGCGATATGATAACCTATCGCTTCACCCTCACGGTCTTCATCAGTTGCAATATAGATTTGTTCACTCTTTTTTGCCAAATCTTTTATCTTATTGACAATATCACTATGATCCTTATCTACTCTATATTGTGGCAAAAACTTGCTATTCTCAATTTTTATGCCAAAACTGTGTTTAGGCAAATCACGTATATGACCTTTAGATGCTATAACTTCATAATCTTTACCCAAAAAATTTTTTATTGTACGCGCTTTTGCCGGTGACTCTACTATGATTAACTTTTTCAATACTGCTTCCTAAATATTTTTTTTAATTGTTGGCTGAAATTCTAACATATTGCCAACTGAAGTCTATCTTAATCAACATTTTTACTATTATATTGAGCAATCTAGTTTATCGCTGCAATAAATTTATAAAGCTAACTATACTACAAAAAGCTAATTTCTATTTTAAGATATTTTTTTATTGACGAAAGTATATTGCAGATATTTTTGACAGATCGATTTTATATTAAATGAGAATAGGAATCCTATTCTCGCTTATTATTGCAGTGAACTAATCTATTTTCAGCTCTATTTTTGCAGACTCTTTCAATTCACGTATTTTATTGAAAGCCCACTTCTTAACCTCTTTACGAATATACTCCTCTTTTACTCTATCTTTTACCATATCATAAGTTGTATTTACAGCTGGTATTTGGTTAATTACATAATATATTTGATAACCAAAAAGAGTTTTAATAGGCTTGGTATGCTCACCACGTTTAAGAGGTAATATATATTTACTTATCTCACTGTTAAGATCACTTACAGGTATCTTACCCATATATCCACCATCGACAGCATCAGGAGCCTTTGAATATCTCTTTGCTAATGAGCTAAAAAGCTTATAATCACCCTCTTTGCCCTCCAACTCTTTAGCAATCTTTTCAGCCTCTTCCTTGCTATCTACAACAATAGTAGCTATCTCTACCATTGCAGGTGTATCATATTTAAACTTATTCATCTCATAAAAGCTGCGCAATTCCTTCTCACTTGGCTTCATAGTTTTTGCTTTTTTGTCTAAAATAAAATCAAATGCAAGAAGACCCTTTTTACTAAAAAGTTGTTCATCTGTATATCCTGCTGGCTTTTTTACAGCTTTTGCCAACGTCTCACTCTTTTTAGAAGGTGAAGAGAGACTTAACACATGTTTTAAAACCTTTTTATATTCAGGATCGTTTACAATATCTGTATGAAGAGCATAATTTGCCGCTAAATATTTCTCTATAAGCCTATTGGCTATCATATATTTTTCTGAACTATTTAAGTCATTAAAATTTTTTGGCGCTACATCTGTCGTAATCTTATGGCCATTTACTATAGCTATCACTTCTGAAGCATTAAGAGATGAACCAACCAGCAACAACATATAGAATAAAAAAAATAACTTTTTCAACTTTGAGTCCTTTAATTGAGTAGTTTGTAGTGATTAAAAGAGTGGTATAACACCATTTTATAAATGGCGTTATATCATTCTTTTATTATAACATATTGATGAGAGGGTTTCATCCCTCTCACCAATCTTTTTTAGTGCTCGATCTTTCCACTTTTAATTCTTTTGTTGTAGATTGCTCTCAACTCACGAATATCTTGCTGAAGTTCGAATACACCATGCCAGTGAGCATAGTCAGGAGCGCCCATAAGTGCACCTTGTCTCATACGGCGTCCTTGATGGTGCCATAGGTGATACCAAACTTTAAATGCTGGATCAGACCACTTATCTTTCATCATTAGACCTTTTTTAGTCAACTCATCAATCATACCTTTAGCCTCTTTAGCATATACATTATATAGCTCTACATGCTGATCAGCCATTTTGAAGAAATTCTTAGTATGAAGCGTTGTATGGCAAGACTTACATACTTTCTCCATCTCAGCACGTCCTGCCTTGCTACCATTAGGGTGTCCAGCTAAAGGATTTCCTTTAGTGATTTTTCCAGTTTTTTGATATGTACTTACAGCAGTATCATATCCACCATCTCTAAGCTTAGAAATTGGTGCCCAAACATTCCACTTAAGTCGTCGGCTAACATTGTGAGTTGTCTTAAGATCACCAATACCACTCATATGGCAAGTAGCACAAGTTGGTGCACGATAATCACCTGGCTCCCAAGCATCTGGTGCTGAATCATATTTCCAACTATTACCTTCAGTGTTGTAGATATGTCCATGCATAGAGTTGTTATAAACTTCAATATCTGGATGGTCAGGTCCTAAGTGACAACTTGCACAAGCCGCTGGTTTGCGTGCTTCTTCAATAGAGAATTTATGTCCACTATGGCAAGATTTACAGTTACCTACACCACCGTCTGGGTAAACATTACCAATACCATAAGTAGGCCAAGTTTCAGCAGTTGGTTGTTTGT
>CAZGCF010000057.1:0-6796 GCA_964524095.1 uncultured Campylobacterales bacterium
AACTATGCCTATTATTGCAATTATCATAAGTAATAATATTGATGTTCCTAAACCCTTTTTATTTCTTCTCATTGATTAAATCTCATATTCTATTTATTTTATTTATATCTCTTCGCTAATTTTTCTTAATAAGTTCTCTATTAGACTCTCTTTAGAGACACCTTTAACTCTACACCCTGCCGCTCTTATGTGCCCTCCTCCACCAAAACTCTTTGCAATTTTTGATACATTTACATAGTTTTTGCTTCTTAATGAAACTTTTAAAGAACCATCACTCTCTTCTCTAATCAAAAATCCAACCTCAACAGTAGCCAATGAGCGTGCATAGTTGACTAAATCATCTGTATCATTAACAGTGGCTCCACTCTCTTTAAACATTTTTTGTGTAACCTCTAACCCTGCAACTTTTGCATTCAAATAGAGCCTTAATGTTTGTAAAGCCAAAGGTAAAAGTCTTAATTTGCTCAACGGTTCATTCTCTTTAATGTTACGAGCTATAATATCAGGTTTTGCCCCAAGTTCAATCAACTCTTTAGCAAACTCAAAAACTCTCTCATTTACCCCTTCATATGAGAAAAAGCCTGTATCGCTTACTAGTGCTGTATAGAAGTTTTCTGCTGTCTCTTTTGGTATAGACCATTTAGAGAGAGAAACAAGCTTATATGCTACCTCCGAAGCACTAGCAAATTCAGACTCAACAATATTAATATCACCAAAATTACTATTACTTTGGTGGTGATCTATATTTATCAATTTAATACCTAATGGGATCTCTGTACCCAATCGATCCAAACTTCCACAATCTACACTTATTATCAAATCTGTTTTATTAGATATTTCAGATTTAATTTTATTAAAACCAGGCATCCAAGAGAGATACTGAGGTAAAGGCTTTGAGACATAAACCACATCCACTCTTTTTTGTAGTTTTTTTAAAACCCACCATAAACCCAACCCTGAACCTAATGTATCTGGATCTGGATCAACATGACCAATAATTGTAATATATGAAGAGTTTTCAATCAATTCTTTAGCATCTATGTAATTCATCGGCGTTATTTTATCTGAAAAAACTAAATTTTTTTATTGGCTTTATAAACAAATGCCAATACTTCAGCGACAGCTTGATAAAACTGTTCAGGAATCTCCTCTTCCACCTCAACATTTTTATAAAGCTCACGAGCCAAAGGAGGATTTTCTACAATTTGTATATTATGTTCACGTGCAATCTCTTTAATCTTAAGTGCAAGCAAATCTGCACCTTTTGCTATAACTTTTGGAGCTCTTCCTTCATTCTCTTTATATTGTAAAGCAACAGCAAAATGTGTTGGGTTTGTAATAACAACATCAGCGTTAGGAACTTCAGCCAACATACGCTTTCTAGACATCTCCATCATTTTTTGTCTAATTTTTGCTTTAATTTCAGGATTACCCTCTACTTGCTTCATCTCATCTTTAATCTCTTGTTTTGACATTCGCAAACCCTTAAAATAGTTATAGCGTACAAATACCAGATCGATAAATGCTATAACTAATAAAAGAGCTAACATTACCATTGCTAAAATTATTACCTTATCAGAAAGCCACAATAGTTGTTGCATAAGAGGTGCTCTTATTATGCTCTGCAACTCTTCAATAAAACCTAAAAAGATGGTAAAAGCTACTGTAAAGACTGCACCAACTTTAAATGTTATTTTCAAACCTTCTATGAGTTTTTTAAGAGAGATAAGGTTTTTTAAACCTGTAATAGGATTCAACTTTCCAAAATCTGGAGCAAGAGGTTTGGTTGTAAACAAAAATCCAAACTGCATCCATGCGGCGATTAATCCTGCTAATGCTACCGGTAGAGCTATTGGCATTATCATCAATCCAATCTGAAAAAGGGTAAAAATTGTCATATCTACCAATGTATCGTAAGTTATTTCAACTCCAACGAAGTTCATATAGTAGTGATAAATTATTTGCAAGTGATCTAACACCCAACCAAAAAGCCCCCAAACAACAACCACTGCTACCAAAAGAGTAACAAAACCGGAAGTATCAGTACTTTTGGGAACATTACCCTCTTTTCTAGCATCTTCTATTCTTTTGGCGGTGGGTTCTTCCGTTTTTTCTAAATCGTCAGCCATCTATAATAGCCTTTAGAGAATAGAGAATAGACGATAGTTTTTATTCAACATGAATAATTGATTATTCAAGTAACTATCTTCATTGAAAGGTCAATCCAACGTGATTGATGAATAATACTTCCTGAACTTATAGCATCTACCCCACTACTTGCCACTTCACGTATATTCTCAAGTGTAATATTCCCACTTGCCTCAATCAATACTCCGGGGAAATTCTCATTTCGATAATCTACTACCTTTTTAATATCTGAAACTTGCATATTATCGCACATAATAATATCTGCACCAACACTCATAGCTCTTTTTGCATCTTCTACACTTTCACACTCTATCTCTATTTTAGTAGTAAAAGGGATCTTCTTCCTTGCTTGAGCTATAAACTCTTCAAGATCATCTATTAAACTCATATGTGTATCTTTAAGCATTAAAGCATCATCAAGTCCCATTCTATGATTGACTGCTCCCCCAACTCTTACTGCATACTTTTCAAAGTTTCTAAGCATAGGGCGTGTTTTGCGAGTATCTAATAGTAGAACATCTGTACCCTCTAAAGCTTTAACATATGTTTGAACTTGGGTAGCTATAGAACTAGCATGTAGAAGCATATTCAAAAGGGTACGTTCAGCTGCCAACAAATCTGCAGCGTCACCTATTATTTTTACAATTACATCCCCTTTTTCAAAACTCTCTCCATCTCTCTTATGCCAATAGAGATCAAGATTGCAAAACTCTGCCAAAGCTTCAAGATATGGTTCACCTGCTACAACACCACTACTCTTAGCAACAACTTGAGCTGTAGCCTCTTTTCTTGGAGCTACCCGACCAAAGAGATCACCTCGTCCAATATCTTCAAGCAAAACCTCTTTAACAAACTCTTGTATTATCATAGCTCTAACATTCTTTCAAGAGCAATATTTGCCCATTTTCTTGTATTTTCATCTACAAAAATCTCATTTACTACTTCACCCTTCTCAATCTCTTTTAGGGTTCTATATAGATCTTCAAGTGTAGTCTCATTCATTGTTGGACATTCAGGTTTTGTTGAAGATAGGACATATGTATTCTTTTGGCGCATTCTATGTACAAGATTATATTCAGTTCCTACTGCAACCTTTTGATCTTCAGGAAGTTCATTTACATATTTAATAAGCTGACTTGTAGAACCACAAAAATCGCTAACAGCTACAACAGATGGATCACACTCTGGATGAACTGCGATCTTTATGCCCGGATACCGTTTTCTATAAAACTTTACATCATCAACAGTAAATAGCTGATGTACTGAACAAAATCCATCATAGCATATGATGTCAGCTTCATTAGGATCTTTTCCATCACCTATAACTGAAGATTTTAACCCCATCATATTAGCTATATTTTGCCCTAAACATCTATCAGGTACAAAAAGTATCTTTTTACCTGTTGACAACCCTTTTTCTATAATTTTATAAGCATTGGAACTTGTACACACCATTCCACCCATCTCACCAACTTTTGCCTTAACTTCAGCACTTGAGTTAATGTATGTAATTGGCAAAATATCCTCTTTTTTAATTCCCGCTTTCTCCATAAATGCTACAGACTCATCATAGTAGGTACTATCTATCATTCTTGCCATAGCACAACAGGCTATTTTTGGCATTGCTACCCTCTTTTGTGGAGCTATTACCTTTACGCTTTGCCCCATAAATCCAACACCACAAAATACAACCCACTCATTTTCATCTTCTTTACATTTTCGTGCAAGCTCTAAACTATCCCCTGTAATATCTGCCAACTCAAACACTTCATCACGCTGATAATAGTGTGCAACAACTGTTACAGGCAATCTCTCTTTTAAATCAAGAATCTTCTCTCTCAACTCATTTTGTTTCATAATCTTATATCTCCAATTAAACATAACTTTTATTTAAACAAAGTCAAACAGACACAACTTTCTAACTTTAAATCAAAAGATAAATATACAACAGATTCCCTTAAGATCCAAAAGATAAACCTATAAAGAGTAAAATATTTAAGTTTTTAAATGAAAAGCTATTTTCACTTTTTGTTAACTTCATTCCTGATATAATATTGCTAAAAAATAGGAGTAACTATGCGGCATCTCATTACCACTGACGACCTCTCTGTAAAGGAGATTGAAAACCTATTTAGCGATGCCGAATCTTACTTAGATGCACCACCACCAAAACTTCTGCAAAACCGTCTTATAATCACACTATTTTTTGAAAACTCAACCCGAACTCGCAGTAGTTTTGAGATTGCGGCAAAGAAACTTGGTGCAGATGTTGTTCACTTGGATGTAGCAAGAAGCTCTACAAAAAAGGGAGAGACTCTTTACGACACTGCCGCCAACCTAAATGCTATGGGTCCGGATGCTATTATTGTTCGTCACGCTCAAAGTGGAACTCCATACCAAATTTCCCGTCATGTTGACTGTGCTATTTTCAATGCAGGTGACGGAGCTCATGCCCATCCAAGTCAGGCACTGCTTGATCTGTTTACAATTCGCAGGCACTTTAAAGGAGAGGTAGAAGGTAAACGCATAGCCATAGTAGGAGATATTAAAAACTCTCGTGTAGCTAACTCCAATATGCGTCTTTTACCTCGTTTTGGATTGAAGATTACACTGGTTGCGCCACCACACTTTATGCCAAAAACAGACTTCCCTTCAACAACAAAGTTAGAAGATGTACTTGATGAAGTTGATATTATTATGAGTTTAAGAACCCAAACAGAGAGACACTCTCATCCAATCTATGCAAGTTTGAAAGATTATGCTAGCGATTACTGCATCACTAAAAGCAAAATAGGTAAACGGGATATCTTGCTTTTACATCCAGGACCAGTTCATAGAAACATAGATATTGATGATGAAATGCTTGCAGATCCTCGCTGTAAAGTTTTAGAGCAGGTTAAAAATGGTGTAGTAGTACGAATGGCAGCACTAAAAAAATTGATTCTTGCCAATGGATAGACTCTCTCGGCTAGCTGTAGCTGGAGTACCATTTCTATTTGTTATCTCTTACGATAAGAAGAGTGTTATTGTTGAACCGCTTGAGAACCTTCAAGAGTTCAAAGTAGCACTCCATAGCAAACCATCACTAACACATAGACAGATACCAAAACTTCAACGTAGTCCTGTTGATTTTTCAGAGTATAAAAAGGCATTTGACCAAGTTATTGAAGAGATTAAAGCGGGAAATACCTACCTTCTAAATCTCACATTCTCTACACCTATAAAATGCAGTTTCAGCCTTGAAGAGATTTTTGAAATGGCTAATGCACCCTATAAGCTTCTTTGCAAAGAGAAATTTGTCTGTTTTTCACCAGAGCCCTTTATTAAAATTGAAAACAATTTCATCTCTACCTACCCAATGAAAGGTACTATAGATGCAACTGTGCCCAATGCAAAAGAGAAAATTTTAGCAAATGAGAAGGAGATGGCAGAACATGTAATGGTTGTAGATCTGCTAAGAAATGATCTTGGTATAGTAGGAAAAAATGTACGTGTTAAAAAGTTTCGTTATATAGATAAAATTGTTACAGCAGATAAAACACTACTGCAAGTTAGCTCAAAGATAGAGGCAAAACTCTCAAATGATTGGCAAAAACATCTTGGAGAAATTTTAGATGCGATGCTTCCGGCAGGATCAATTACAGGAACACCAAAACAGAAAACCTGTGAAATTATAGAAAGAGTTGAAACTCATCAAAGAGGCTTTTTTACAGGAGTATTTGGAGTTTACGATGGAAAAAATTTAGAGAGTGCCGTAATGATACGTTTCATTGAACAAGGAGCTAATGGTTTAATATATAAAAGCGGTGGAGGTATAACAATAGACAGCAATGCTAAAGCTGAATATCAAGAGATGATTGATAAAGTATATCTGCCAAAATCCTAATTTTAAAATATAACAAGGAATTTCAGTATGAAAAGAGTTGATTTTAACAAATTTAAAATTCAATTATTAAATAAAATAAGAGTTGATACCAATAAAAATCCTAAATTGCCATACTATTTACGAAATGTTATTAAACTACTAATTCCAGAAGTCTTATATCAAAAGAAACTCTTAAGTGTACTAAAAGATATTCCTGTTTCAGAAATGGAGTATATTGAATCAAGAGTAAACTATTACAATAAACTGACCAATAGATTTTCTCTTAATCAAAATGCTATTGATATAAAAAGTTTTAAAAAAAATGAGAAGAAAAAAACTTACTATTTTGACCTACTTGAATATCTTCGATATTTCCCATTAAATTATAAATTTAACTATCTATTTGGCGATATAATCCACATTCCACCATATCCAGCATTTGTAAAAAGTCGTCCAATTGAAGGGGGAAACCAAAACTCTGTTTTAATGAAACTAAATAAAATTAGACACTTTATTTTTGTAAATGATAAGCTCTCATTTAATGAAAAAAAAGATATGGCAGTTTTTAGAGGGCAATGCTTTAAATCAAAAAGAATTAAATTTGTTCAAGATTACTACAACCACCCTCTTTGTAATGTCGGACAGACAAATATTGATCCCAAAAACCCAGATGCTCCTTGGATAAAACATAGATTGAGCATTGCAAATCAACTACAATATAAGTTTATTGTATCTATAGAAGGTAATGATGTAGCATCAAATCTTAAATGGATTATGTCATCT
>CAZGCF010000058.1:0-6766 GCA_964524095.1 uncultured Campylobacterales bacterium
CTGTTTAATCCAAGAGTTGAAGAAGATAAAGTTACTATTTTACCTATGAAAGAGACAAAAAGTTTAACAATAATCGGTCGCAAAAAGAATATTGAAATTATAAAAAAGTTAATTGTAAATATGGATAATGAAGCAACTCCTATTGAGCAATCGATGAGAGTTATACCACTTTACAATAATGATGTAAAGGTTCTATTTAAAAGCGTTATGGATATTGTAAAAAGTAAAAAGTATGAAGATCAACGTATGCGTCCAACTCTATCTATGGATACCGGTACAAACAGTATAATTGCCATTGGTCCAAAGAGTGAACTTGATATGGTAGAGGATCTTATAAAAACGATGGATAAAGAGAAGATGCAAGTCTATGTAATGGCACGCATTATTGAGATCAGTAAAACTAAAGCTTCACAAATAGGTGCAAAGTATGGTCTTCAAGCTGGTAAAGCCTCAAACGCAGGTCTATTTACACTTGCAGCAAATCTTGGAGGATCATCAGTAGCTTTTGATGTTACAAGTTTAAATATTAATGTACCTGCACTTAATGAAGGTTTAGCACTTGGCGCCGCTATTGATTTCTTAAATACACATGGTGCCGCAGATATAATCTCTGAACCATCTATTCTTTGTATAGATAACAAAGAGTCAACAATATTTGTAGGACAGACACAATCAATATTAACAAGCACTTCGACAGCAAAATCTACAACAGATCTTCCTGTTAGTACATATAAGCGAGAAAAGATTGGTCTTAAGCTTACTGTTAAACCTAGAATAGCTAATGAAAAGAAAGTTACACTCGAAATAACTGCTTCTATAGAGGATGTTCTTGGATCGACAGGTACAACATCAGGTACACCTACAACATTAGATCGCGAAGTAAAGACAGTCACCATAGTCCAAAATGGAGAAACAGTAATACTTGGTGGATTAATAAAAAAGAAAGAGTCAACAAGCGTCTCTAAAATACCAATATTGGGATATATACCAATTTTAGGAAGACTTTTTACCCACGACACAACAGATTATGATAATGTCAATCTTGTTATTACATTAACTCCTTACATCATTCCAACCTCAAGTTCTCTCTCAGAATTGCGTGAAAAACTTACAGAGCTTCAAAAACTAAAAAGCGAATACTATAAAAAAGCGGTTGAAAGGCTAAAAAAACATGCTGAAGATTGAGCCAATTCATGATATAGCTCTTGAACCTATTGAGGCTGATGGCATAGATATAGATCTAGCAATAAAACATTACGCCTTACCTACCAAGATCAATGATGAAAATGTTATAGCTGTTAATAACCGATACCTTGCTCAAGCCATAAACTTTATTGATATACTCAATATAGATCTAAAACCTAAATTTGTTGATGAAGAATCATTCGATAGACTCTACAATCGTTACCTTGAGTTAAGAACAGATAGAGCTATAGAGTCTTTCCAAGAAGAGTCGCAAGATGAGATAGAAGAGGAGGAGCTTTCACTAACAGAGTTTCTAAAGACATCTTCAGATATTTTAAATGCAGAAGAGTCTGCACCTATCATTAAATTTGTAAACTCTCTCTTCTATCAAGCTATTAAAAAGAGAGCCAGTGATATACATATTGAAGTTCATGAACATAAAGGAACAGTCAGATTCCGTATTGACGGTACATTAGTCAATCATGTTGATCTTGATAAATCTGTAACAAATCTTATAATAAGCCGTATTAAAGTTATTTCCAATCTAGATATAAGTGAAAAACGTATTCCGCAAGATGGTCGAACCCAAGTTATCATAGCAAAACGTACTCTTGATATAAGGGTTTCAGTTCTTCCTACATATCATGGTGAAAGAGTAGTTATGCGTATCTTGATGGAGAGTGAATCTATTCCTCATCTACCAGATCTTGGCTTCCCACCAGATATAATTGAAGGGCTTGAATCACTTTTACGTTACACTTATGGGATCATTCTTGTTACAGGACCAACTGGTAGTGGTAAATCAACTACACTCCACTCATTTTTACAAGAGGTTGCAACACCTGAAAAAAATATTATTACAATAGAGGATCCTGTAGAGTATAAAGCAGACAATATCAACCAGATCCAAGCAAATCCAGCTGTAGGACTCACTTTTGCCGCAGGTTTGAGATCCATTTTAAGACAAGATCCTGATGTTATTATGATTGGAGAGATTCGTGATGCTGAAACTGCAAAAATTGCTATTCAAGCGGCACTAACTGGTCACCTTGTATTTTCTACACTCCATACAAATAATGCTACATCTGCACCTTTACGACTTACAGAGATGGGAGTTGAACCATTTCTAGTATCATCTGCACTACTTGGTGTTTTAGCACAAAGACTTGTAAAACAGCTCTGTCCACACTGCAAAAAAGAGGATACTCTTGCTGAAAGCTATGCAAAAGCTTACAATCTTCCATCGGGTGCTAAAATTTTTACAGCAAAAGGGTGTCCACACTGTAATTACACAGGTTATGTAGGTAGAAAAGCTATAGCAGAACTCTTTATACTTGATGATGATGCCAAACATGCATTAAAAGAGGCAAAAGATGATACCGACCTTAGAGCTTACATGAAAAATAGAGGCATCCATACACTCTCTGACTATCTAAAAACTATGCTTTTGCAAGGCGACACTTCACTTGCTGAAGCAGTAAGAATAGGTATGAATATTTAACCATGCGTTCAGCGTTCACTCTAATGGAGGTTATGGTTGCAGTACTCATTATATCTGTCACGCTCGGAGCAATGTTGAAGATAACACATAACGCAGATTTTATCTATGAACGCGGTAAAAATAGATCTGAGCTACTACCTCGTGCTTCATTAGCATTTTCAAATCCTCTTGAAGAGCACCCAAGTGAAAATATCGATATAAAATCTATTGCAGAGTCTTTTGGTGTTAAAGATGACAAGATTCTAAATATATTAAAAAGAGTGGAACCAAAGCTTGAGAGTGAACTTTATAGTCAAATTGATCTTTCTGAGATGGATGATGAAGAGGGCTCAGATGAGACAACGCAGAGTCAATCTCTTAGTATTAATATATATAGATTGGTCTATAAAGAGAAAGATGGAAGTAGTGCAAGTATATTTAGACTAAAACTAATGAATGAAATGGAAAAGTAGTGAAATACAGAATGCATAGAGCTTTTACCCTTGTTGAGCTAATGATTGCAATCACTCTTACAGCACTTCTACTCACTCTACTTTATAATAGTGCAAATACCATAACTAAAAGTGGAGAGAAGTATCTTACAAAAGAGAAAGAGCTTATACAAAATGTACAAAAGATTCAAAAACTTCTAACACTAGATCTTCTTAATTCAGATATAAACTCAACATCTATCTCAAATATCGAACCTAGTGAGCCATCAACTATTCTACTCCATACATCAAACTCACTTCACGACATAGAGAACCCTTGGGTTTTATATAAAACAACACAAAACAATGAACTTCTACGCATAGAGTCGCCATACAAACCGAAACTTCCATTAACACAACAATATTCACCCAATATTTTTGTAGATCTAATCTGCAATAGAGTAAAAAAATTCAATATTCACAAAGTTAAAAGTGAATTTCTTGTAATATTTCAGTGTCAACAAAATAGACCAACTATTTTTAGATTAAACATTATTCAATAACTGTAGATTTTAAATTCATTAGAGGTTTAAAGAGATGGAATTTTTTCTATTTGCATTTATAGCTTTTATACTCTCTGCTCTTTTTTCAATGGCTGGTTCAGGATCAGGAATTGCACTTATTCCAATTTTACACTTTTTTGGTATAGATTTTAGTCTCGCTAAAGCAGTTGGTCTCTTTAGTGGTTTTTCAACAACTGTAACATCAACACTGCTCAATATTCGCCGTAAAGTAGTTGATCTAAAAGTGACACTACCACTTGCTGTTACACTCTTAATCTTTGCACCTATTGGAGCACAACTCTCACGTTTTGCAAACCCCATACTGGTAAAGTGGTTCTTTATTGCATTTCTACTCTTTAGTGCAACTATGATACTATTTTTTAAAAAAGAGGCAAAAATTTGCTACGACAAACCGTGGGTTTTGGGAGTGCTTGGGGCTACTGTTGGTCTATTGGCAGGTTTTTTGGGTGTAGGTGGTGGAAATATACTTATGCCTCTGCTCATCTTGTTGGGATTTGAGCCTAAAAAAGTAGCTGTCGCCATAAGTTCAGTGATTCCATTCTCTGCATTTACAAGTTTTTTAAGCTATGCAAGTTTTGTACAAATAGACTGGAGCCTGCTTGGTGCTTCTGCTTTAGGCTCTATTGTCGGAGCAACTGTCGGTAACCATATGCTTCATTTTAAACTTTCTCAAAAACAGATCAAAAAAATCATTGCTCTAATACTTTATATGCTTGCTGTAAAGATGATATATTCAATCTTAATTTCTACATAGATAAAGCTATTTTTGACCATCTTTTTTCATAACAATTTTACAAAGAGCATGTTTAATGTACCTATTCTCTTTTTTATCTCTCCAAACCACTACACTCTCAACCTCAATATCATCAACACTATATCCAGCTTCAATATACTCATCTATCTTTTTAGAAAAATCTTTTGACAAACACTCAACTATATTGTTTCCTACAAAAAGATGAAATCTTTTATCTCTACTTCTCTTTCTCATTTGCACTTTTGTTCCTGCAACTAATGGTTCAGTTCTGCCATTATGCCATCCACAAAAGCCCAAAAAGACATCTCTGAGAGTCATTATGAAAGTTTTGGTATTGACCTCTTCATAATGGTTGCTATCTTTGATAACTGTAATATCTTTAGGCATTATAGAAAGTAAACTCTTCTTATCAGTCAATATGATCAACTCTTTTTTAGCTCTTGTTACAGCAACATAATAGAGTCGGATCAACTCATCATCTATTTGACGCGGATGAAGAAGAACAATTACTGTATCAAACTCTTTTCCTTTAGCCTTATGCATTGTAGAAACAGTCACGCGTGAACTGTTTGAAAAATCTTCAAACTTGATCTCATCAAGATAACTCTCCCAAAGAGAGATGTAATAGGTCTCATACTCTTTTCTAAAACCTTCAACTACCTTTTCAAGCAGTTTTAAATGCAAAGAGCC
Organism: uncultured Campylobacterales bacterium; assembly: GCA_964524095.1. Lineage (GTDB taxonomy): Bacteria > Campylobacterota > Campylobacteria > Campylobacterales > Hydrogenimonadaceae > Hydrogenimonas. The sequence goes on from CAZGCF010000058.1 coordinate 5,125, forward strand.
TTTAAAATGGTTCATTGTTCTCTTCAAAGCTATGAAAAAATAGCCTTCATTTATAGAAGGATTTTGCCCGCAAAGTTCTTTAATCTGAGAGTCAAAATATACTATCTCTTCCAAATTTTTTAGTCTAAAACCGCCTCTATCAAGCAGATAACTAGCTTCAATACCCCGCTCATAAAGAGCTGAATATAGAGTTGAAACCTCATCATTACTGTGTGCAAGCACTGCAATTGAGTGAGTTATATCGACCCTTTTAACCTGCTCAACTGCCAGATACTCTAAATTTGAAGATTGACATAAATGCAATTTTATACACCCATCCTCTTTAGAGTTAGCAACAAGCACATCAGTTTTGATGCGAGTTTGCAACTGTTGCGCCATATGGTTTGCAAGAGAAACAATAGATGCATCACTTCTAAAGTTTTTCGTCAAAGCATACTCTCTATACCCATCTTCATCTTGCCCAAAACGCTCACGATACTTTCTGAAAAAAGTCACATCAGCACCATTTACACTGCTTAAAATGCACTGATCGTCATCACCGACAGCAACCATGCGTATCTCACCCTCATGTGCTTCCCATATCGCTTCAACCAATGCAAAACCATCAGAATTAATATCTTGAAACTCATCAAGTACCAATACTGACTTAAACGGCATCGTTATCTCTTTGGCTCGTAACTTCTTGCCGGCAATCGCCACAACTTGCTTCAAAAGCTCTTCTTCATTATCATGTACTTGCCGTCCAATCAGCTGCAGTGCATAACTGTGAAAGGTATAGATATCAACATCATACGCCATTGAACCAATCAGTTCAAAAAGACGGCTCTTAAACTCTGCTACTGCTGTTCGAGAATAGGTCAACATCAAAAATTGATCAGGCTTGACATCCTCTTTTAAGATCAATGAAGCAATTTTATGAACCAGTACTTTTGTTTTTCCACTGCCTGGTCCAGCCAAAATCATTATGGTTTTACTATCTTTATCTTCGATTATTTGCTTCTGCTCATCAGAGAGTCTGTTAAAAATCTTTTCATACCTTTTGCGTGTCATCGGTTGTGAAAGCTCTCTTTTTAGCAGTTTATATTTTCTCTTGAATGCATCGTATGTAGTAGTAAAGTAATCTTTTAAAAAAGCCATAGCCTGCTCTGAGCTTTTTTGCAGTCGCATAGCGTATTCACCCATAATATGAATCGCTTCAACTTTATAGTCGTAGTGTGGCTTCATCCGTTTGGCATACTCACTCTTTGTATATTTAAGCTTTTTGTCAAATTTGTCTGTTTTGTATATTGTCATAGGGGCATAATAGATAAATCTACCATCTGCTAACTCTATTAACTTCATTATGTGCAAATATAGCAGTACTCTATCAAGCCACTTCAGAGGGGTAGAAAGATTTAACTCTTTATGCAATTCAATTAGTGAAAACTCTATATGCTCTTTAGTATCTTTTCGCCCAGTATCAACTTTAGAGACAAAATGTGTAATAACTTTTTCAGCAATGGCATGTTTTGTCTGCAATGATCTCTTCAATGCTTCATAATCTTCAAGCATAATCTGCCAGCTGTCATGCTGCCGACTGACACGATAAAAATGAAAGCTGTTTTTAACTTGTCTCCATAGTTTTAAAATCTCTTTGACAAGC
>CAZGCF010000059.1:0-6751 GCA_964524095.1 uncultured Campylobacterales bacterium
CCATATAGCCTAGAAGGTACTCTACCTCATATCCACGAAGTATCTCAATTTTGTTGGCATACTTCTCTTTTGCATTTTTTATATCATTTTCATATGCATCCATCTCATCAAAGCTCATACGATAACGTGTATCAAAGTTCATTGGTGCATGGTCTGAAAAACCAAAAATATCAATCTCTTCTAAAATTGCCTTTTTAACATACTCATCAACAGAACCTTCTGCGTGATTGCATCTTGTTGTATGGTTATGCAAGTCTATTCTTTTCACTTCCTTCCTTTAAGAAAAGTTCCATTCTCTTTTACTTCTATCTTTTCTGAGTCAATAAGTTTAGTTAAGCCTCTTTTAAAATTTTTGCGGCTTAGTCCCAATAGCTCTTTGATTCGTTCAGGATCGCTTTTATAATTTAAAGGCATCATACCTTTATGAGTATTTAGATAATCTAATATTTTATCAGCAGCTAGTGAGTCGCTTTTTTTGCCTATTGGACGCAGAAGAATATCTACTTTTCCATCATCTCTTACAATCTTTACATATCCTTTTTTAGTTGTTCCAAGCTCCAAAGGTTCAAATACTTCAGAGTGAAATATCAACCCTTCATATCGATTATTTACAACTACCTTGTATCCAAGTTCAGTTTTGGCAAAAATAAGAATATCAACCTCTTGATTTCTTTTAAGCTTTTTAGTATTTCTATCAAGATACTTCTCAAACTTTTGTGTACCTACCAGACGGTGAGTTTTCTCATCATAATTTACATAAATTAGATGACTCTCTCCTCTCTTCATAGGTTTTCGTTGAAACATTTTTGGAACAAAAAGATCTTTTGTAAGTCCCCAGTCAACAAATGCACCAAAGGATGTTGTATCTACCACTTCCATCCAAGCCATCTCTCCTAACATAGCTTTTGGACGTTCAGTTGTTGCAACCAATCTATCTTTGCTGTCTGTATAGACAAATACTTCAATTACATCACCAACCTGCATAGATGTCTCTACATAACGGTTTGGTAGTAATACCTCTTTCCCTTCACTTGAAGCTAAAATAGCCCCATGCTCTATCACTCTCACAATTTTCAGGCAATTTATTTTGCCCAGTTCTAAATAAGTGTTAATTTCTTGTATCATACAGAACATTATAGCCTAAAAATTAGATAACTGGTGATATTGTTACAAAAATAATTTTTCTATAATGATTAACGCACTATAATCATTGCAGAATATCTATATACTATGGATAAAGGGCTGAAGCAATGACACAAGAAGAACTAGATGCATTGATGGCAGGAGATTTAGATATTGACTCTGTATCTGAAACAGATGATGTATCTGCTGGAGAGAAAGAGGAAAGTGGTGAAGATAAAAAGTCTGATGATGATGTCTATTCGGTGGCTGAAGATGATGGTGTCTATCCACCACCAGCAACAGAAGAGCATAAAGTAGTTCATCAGCTTGATGATGTTACGCGTGATTCTGAACAAAAAGCCAGTGAAATTTTTGATGCACTTGATGCTGTTATGAATAATACAGATGAAGCACTGCAGGAGTTACAGGATATTCGGAACAAAATAGATGGTTTTAAAGAACTATTTTCTATTCTTCATGAAAAGTTTCCTCAAATTAATAGATTTGAGAAGGCTCTAGAAGATACAAATGAGTTAAATAGCCATTTTGAAAAGATTATTGAGTTATTAGAGTCATCTAATGACTATATACTTAATGCTATGGATACAATGCAGTATCAAGATATACATCGTCAAAAAATAGAGCGTGTTATTAATATTATGAGAGCACTCAGTAAATATATGAGTCTGTTATTTGAGGGACAAGTTGATGATGAAAAAAGGGTCAAATCAGCTAAACATATTGAAGGTGACTCTACTGAAGATGTAATAAGTAATGATGATATTGAAGCATTAATTGCACAGTTTGGAAGTTAATATATGGTTGAACTTCTCTCTCCAGCAGGAAATCTTGAAAAACTTAAAATAGCATTTGCTTATGGAGCAGATGCTGTTTATGGTGGTGTAAGTCACTTTTCACTACGTATTAGAAGTGGTAAAGAGTTTACATATGATACATTTCAAGAAGGAATAGATTACGCACACAAAATAGGTAAAAAAGTATATGTTACTATAAACGGCTTTCCTTTTAATTCTCAGCTTGAGTTGTATAGAAAACATATGGAAAAGATGGCTGAAATGGGTCCTGATGCTTTTATAATAGCAACTCCTGGACTTGTAAAGATGGCTAAAGAGGTTGCTCCAGAGGTTCCTATACACTTATCGACTCAAGCAAATGTTATGAATCTTTTGGATGCAGAGTTCTATTATCAACTTGGTGTCAGAAGAATTATCGCTGCAAGAGAAATTAGTTTAAAAGATATTGAATCCATCAAAGCGGCTCTTCCAGACCTTGAGTTGGAAGTTTTTGTGCATGGTTCTATGTGTTTTGCTTATAGTGGACGCTGTCTTATAAGTTCATTGCAAAGTGGAAGAGTTCCAAATCGAGGAAGTTGTGCCAATGATTGCCGGTTTCCATATGTCCTTTATGCTGAAAACCCTGAAACAGGAGTAACCTTCAAACTAGAAGAGGAAGAGGGTGTTGGCACCTATATAATGAATGCCAAAGATATGAATCTTGCTAGCCATATTGATGAGATTCTTAAAAGCGGTGCTATAGATTCGCTTAAAATAGAGGGTCGAACAAAAAGTCCATACTATGTTGCAGTAACTGCTTATGCATACCGTAATGCTATAGATGACTACTATGCTGGTAAATTTAATGCCCAAAACTATCAAAAAGAGCTTCATACAACTAAAAATAGAGGCTTTACAGATGCTTACTTAATTCATCGTCCATTTGAGCGTGAAGGTACACAAAGTTTGGAGAGTTCTATAAGTGAAGGAACATATCAGGTGCAAGCCCTTGTAGATGAAACAGGTTTGGCATTCCTTGTAAAAGATAGAGTTTGCGAAGGTGATGAGGTTGAGATACTCTCACCTGAACCTATTAAAGAGGGAGTCAAGAATGAGCGTGGTGAAATTTACCAAAAAGATGATGGTAAGTGGTATTTGAAGATGCATCTTTTAGAGACACCTAAAGGTAAGCGCTATAAGTGTATTCATAGTGGTAACGAAAATCCAATCTTATTACCTTCAGTTTTGCCACCTTTTACATTTTTAAGGAAAAAAGTTAAAGAGTAAATGTTATTATTATAAATAAAATTGTCAATATTTTAATTAAGAAAGGAATTTTATGAAGTTTGTATCAATTATCATTGGAAGTAAGAGTGATTATGAGGTTATGAAGGAGTGTGCAAAGACACTTGAGAAGTTTGGTGTTCCGTATGAGCTGATTATCTCTTCAGCACATAGAAGTCCTGAGCGTACTAAAAACTATATCAAAGATGCTGAAAGTAGAGGTGCGGTTGTCTTTATTGCAGCAGCAGGTATGGCTGCGCATTTGGCGGGAGCAGTTGCCGCAACTACAATCAAACCTGTAATTGGTGTGCCAATGAGTTCATCAGATTTAAGAGGAGAGGATGCTCTTTTAAGTACTGTTATGATGCCGGCTGGTATGCCTGTAGCAACACTTGCAATAGGTAAAGCTGGTGCTATAAACAGTGCATATCTAGCGATGCAGATTTTAGCAATAGAGAATGATGAATTAAATGTTAAGTTAACTGAAGATCGCATTGCAAAAGCCAAAAAGGTTGAAACTGATTCAGCAGAGATAGAGGTGAAATTGTAAAGATTGTATGGCGCAACTCTAATCTATATGAGAAGCGCCAATACTTACTAACTTTAAAGGAGTAAGTTATGAAGACATGGCTTAGTATTCGATCTTATGCCAAATTAGTTGGAAAAGATTATGATGAAGTAATAAAGTTAATAGATGATGGAGTTCTTGTGTCTAAAGAGGAAGATGGTGAAATATATGTAGAGACAGATTCACAACAAAATTTACCTACAAAACATCAGAGTGGAGATATTTTAAAAGTTGATATGGAGAGTGGTGACGGTATTCAATTTGTAGAAAAAACAATTGGTACTATTCTCAATATGCATGAAAAGGTAATGGATGCTAAAGATGAGACACTTGAAGCTTTAAAGAGTGAAAATCAGTTTTTAAAAGAGGCTTTAATGTCGATGCAAGAGCTCTATGATGAAGATAGATCAACTATAGAAACACTTAGCAATGAGCTTAATGCAACACGTGATGAATTAGAGTTTATGAAACGGAAATATAAGCTAATGTGGGGTAAAGTTGTTGAAAAACATGCAGGAGAGAGTAGTTGAATTTAACTCCAACGTGTGTAACTTGTCTATTTTCACAAAGTTTACGTGTATGTGAAACATTACAAGTAGATGATGGGAAAACTAAGAAAATTTTGGATTGTGTAGCAGGTATGATACCTAATTGGTCTTTTGATGAGACACCTCCTCAAGTTGCATCAAGAGTCTATCCCAAAATTGCAAATTTACTCCAAACAGATGATATATATTACGATTTTAAACGTGAAGCTACAGAGCGAGCAAAGGCTTTTATCCCTTTTGTCGAAGAGATGATAGGTAAAACTGATGATAAGTTCTATGCCTCTTTAAAAGCTGCTACAGCTGGAAATGTCATTGATCTTGCGGCAATGGAGCAGTTTGATCTACAAGAGGAGGTTGAAAAGGTTTTTGATTTGCCATTTGAGATTGATGATAGTGAAGAGTTACGTAAGATATTGCAAAAATCAAAAAATCTTCTTGTTGTAGGTGATAATGCGGGAGAGCATCTTTTCGACAAAGTGATGATGAAATATTTTAAAATGTTGTTTTCTCATATACATATCTATTATGCTGTACGTGGTAAGCCTATTATTAACGATATAACAATAGTTGATGCTTTAGAAGCAGGTATAGATGAGGTTGCTGAAGTTGTTGATAGTGGTGTAGATACACCTGGCTTGGATTTGGAACGAGTAAATAGTAAGATGTTGTCAGTTTACAATAGTGCAGATGTGGTTTTGGCAAAAGGGATGGGAAATTATGAATCTCTTTATGGAGTTTCAACACGTCCAACATTTTTTCTTTTGAAAGTTAAATGTAGTGTTGTAGCTGAATCACTTGGTAAAAATGTAGGCGATATTATATGTTATAAGGAATCTTTGCATGATTAAAAAATTTATAGATGAAAAACTTCTACCATTTCTTTTTATTCAGCCAACTCATCCAATGCGTTTTAATGAATTGATGAAAGCAAATAAACTTCTAATAGACAATATGTTGTTAGAGGGGAGTATGCCTGGTGTTAAACTTAGGCTTGGACGAGTATATCTGTTTATGATATTTGTGTGGAATCTTATATTGATTCCATTGGCAATGATGTTTCATGAGATATTGGCTAAGATAGATTGTCATATAGCCATAATGATGGCAGTCTTTTTTACACTTTTGTTTTTTGGTATATTGTCTATATTTAAGCAGTGGGCAATGGAGAGAATGGCTGAAAAGATGATAAAAAAAGCGTGGAGTATCCATTTTCCATATTGTGATTATGAAACCTTTCATGAAAAGGTGGCAAAGTTTTATGGAGATGCCTTAGAAAAAGGTGTAACCGGGGCTAATATTGAGATGTATATTATGAATTCTCTCTCTTTGGAAAAATAGTTTGATATAATTGCACGAAAATTACTTTACAATCAGGAGGTGAGTTGTGGCAGAAACTAAACCTAAAAGACAAAAACAGGTGGTTTTGTTCACATCACCCGGATGTGTATGGTGTACACGTGCAAAGACCTTCTTTAAAAAGAATAACATCAAATTCAAGACTATTGACATAAGTACAAACAAACAGGCTGCTAAAGATTGCGAGAGGCATGGTTGTCGAGGAGTGCCTGTTGTCTTGATAGGCAGTCAGTGGATCTGTGGATTTGATGAACCAAAAATCAAGAAAGCATTGGATATTAGATGATAACTTTTACTGAACTTCTTTTAAAACTTCAAACATTTTGGGCAGAGCAGGGTTGTAATATTGTTCAACCTTACGATATTCCAGCAGGTGCCGGAACATTTCACCCGGCTACTCTTCTTAGAAGTCTTGACTCTAAGCCGTGGGCTACAGCCTATGTTGCACCAAGCAGACGACCGACTGATGGACGATATGGTGAAAACCCAAACCGTTTAGGGGCTTACTATCAGTTTCAGGTGCTTATTAAGCCAAGTCCTGATGATATTCAGGATCTATATCTTAAAAGTTTAGAGTATCTTGGACTCGATCTTTCAAAGCATGATATCCGTTTTGTTGAAGATAACTGGGAGTCTCCAACACTTGGTGCATGGGGGCTTGGCTGGGAAGTATGGCTTGATGGTATGGAAGTAACGCAGTTTACCTATTTTCAGCAGGTAGGCGGTATTACTTGTGATCCTGTAGCGGCTGAGATTACATATGGAACAGAGCGGCTTGCTATGTATTTGCAAGGTGTGGAGTCTGTCTTTGATATTGTTTGGAATGAAAAAGCGGGAATTGTGACCACATATGCTGATGTGCATAAAGAGAGTGAGTATGAGTTTAGTAAATATAATTTTGAAGTAGCTGATGTAGATATGCTATTTCGTCATTTTGAAGATGCCGCTATTGAGTGTCGTCGCTGTCTAGATGCTGGATTGCCGCTTCCAGCATACGATCAGTGTATGATTGCATCTCATCTTTTTAATACTCTTGATGCACGTAAGGCTATTTCAGTTACAGAGCGTGCCAACTATAT
>CAZGCF010000060.1:0-6743 GCA_964524095.1 uncultured Campylobacterales bacterium
TGTTGAAAAACCAAATAGATGGACAAAAGTTTGTAAATGCCCAAATAAGTATCATGACAATAATAAATGTCTGCAAAGCAACACCTATTTGAAGATAGAGTGTATTTCCTGCGGCACCTTGTGCAAGAAACATTAGAGCTATACCAAGCATTATTGCTGTCAATATTCGTTGGACTCTTTCAGCACACATTGTAAACTCCCCATTAGATAAATTTTTGCAAATTATATCACATTAATGATCATTCAAGTGTTTTTGTATTGAGGCAATTTTCTGTTTCATTCGATCAGACTTTCCTTTTCTAATATCCATTTTAATTGTAGTATAGACGCGATTACAGTCTGGTTCAAGAACTGAGTATGCTAAATTAATCACTTTTGTTGCATCTTCAACTGTGTCGCACTCAAAGATTGTACCCATGGGAGTCAATTGGAAATCTATATTGTTCTCTTTAAATATTTTCATAATTCTACTTACATAAGCACTTACACTTTCGCCTTTGTCTGTAGGGAACATTGCAAACTCTACTAAAGCACTCATACCTTCTCCTTAACAATTTTTTGTTATTATATAAAATCTTTTTCTTAGGATTGTTTGTATTGATAAGACATAGTGGAAAAGTTCAGGCTCTTTTTTGGTTATTCTCTTTTTCTGTGATGATCTTCATATGGATTGTATGGATTGTTGTGCAGACATTTGTTGTTGCAACACCACAAATTGAGCTTCCAGCTGATAGAGTAGCTCTTATATTTATACTTTATGGTCTGCTTGTTCTTTTTGTATTGGCAGGAACTGTTATTTCTATATTTATAAACAATAGACGCTATACAAACAGGTTTGGAGCTCTCTTATTGGTAATATTTATATCCTTTCTTGTTGGTAAAAGCATTTTTGGTTAGAATGCACTTAAAAGATCTTTAAAGCGTTTTTGATACAATCTTTCGGAATTTCATTTTTTGTACTGAAAATAAGGGGAAATACTATGTGGTTGACTCAGGGAGTCGTTGATATTGTAAAAAATGAGTATAAAGCTAAAGAGAAGCTTTTTGAACAAGGTGGAGTTGAAGTATATAACTCTGGATATTTTGGAAAAATTTTAGTCTCTAACAAAAATGCACTTTATTGTGAGCATGATAGTATGATCCGTCATGAAGTTGCAGTACATACGGCAATCTGTACTCATGAAGATCCTAAGCGTGTTCTTGTTATTGATGGTGGTGATGGTGCTATTGCCCATGAACTGCTAAAACATAAAGAGATAACAATAGATGTGGTTGAGAGAGATAAAAATTTTGTAGATGCTGCAAAAGTGTTTGGATGTTACGATAAAGCACTGGAAGATGAGCGTGTAAACTTAACTATTGAAGATGCTACACATTTTCTTAAGAATGCAAAAGATGGAGCCTATGATATTGTAATTATCAACCGTTTTGATGAGATCTATCTAAATGACAAAGATGTTATGGCTAATGTCAATAGAATATTATCAGAAAAAGGGTTGGTGGTAATGGATGCTAGCAGTCAACTCTTTGATATGGCTGGACATAAAGAGGCTCTTTCAGCTCTTTGCTGTGAATTTAAAATTGTTATGCCATTTAGATATACATCAATGGTTAGAGTTGGTGGAGAGCAGTGGTTTGCTCTTGGAAGTAAATTTTACCATCCAACAGCAGATGTCAACTTGCAAAGAGCCGATTTGACTGATGGGTTTAAGTGGTATAACAGTGATATTCATATTGCTCAGTTTGCTTTGCCAACAGCAACTTTCAATCTTTTAAAAGCGTATATTAAACGATAATGGCTTACGAATATGCTATTGCCTTAACAGGTGGGATTGCAAGCGGTAAATCGACCGTTTGCAATCTTCTTAGATTATATGGTCTTCGTATAATAGATGCAGATGCTATAGCAAGGCAGATGTTAGATGCTGAATCTCAAACAATAGCAGAACTTTTTGGAAAAGAGTATATTGTTGATGGAAAAGTAGATAGAAAAGCGTTAGGTAGGTTGATCTTTTCAGATAGAGATGCCCGTAAAAAACTTGAAGAGCTTCTTCATCCAAAAATTAGAGCAGAGATAGAGCGTCAAAGCAAAGAGCAAGATCGCCTTAAAGGACCATATATAGTAGATATACCGCTATTTTTTGAAACAGGCAACTACCCCATAGAAAAAGTTATTGTTGTCTATGCCCCAAGAGAGATACAAAAAATAAGACTTATGGATCGTGAAGGATTGAGCGATGAAGAGGCTGAAGCAAGACTAAATGCACAAATGGATATAGAAGAGAAGAGAAAACTTGCTACTTGGGTTATAGATAATAGTAAAAACCTTAAACATCTACAGCAAGAAACCGAAGATATTTTCAACAAAATTACCCAAAATAGGTAATTAAATTAATAGTTTTACTTAATATAAGCTGAGCTTAAGCTATGGTATAATTTGTCTAATTTTTTTATTGGAGACAACTAATGACCATAGCAAAATATTCTGCAAATGGCAATGATTTTGTCATTTTTCACACCTTTGTCAAAAAAGAGCGTAATGATTTAGCAAAAGAGCTTTGTCACAGACAAAATGGTGTGGGTGCAGATGGTTTAATTGTTCTTATTCCTCATGAAAAATATGACTTTGAGTGGCAGTTTTATAATGCTGATGGAAGTACAGCTACAATGTGCGGAAATGGAAGTAGGGCAACTGCACACTATGCCTATAAAAATGGTCTTGCTTCAAAGAGTATGCGTTTTTTAACTGGAGCCGGTGTTATAGAGGCTGAAGTTGATGGTGATATTGTCACAAGTGAATTGACTCCTCCTAAAATCATAAATCAAGATATTGTAGAGTTTGGAAAAGAGTGGTGGCTTATTGATACAGGTGTACCGCACCTTGTCGGTTTAGTTGACACAGTTGACACTTTTGATCTGAAAGAGGCTAGAGAGCTTCGCTATAAATATAATGCAAATGTCAATATAGCGACAGTTAAAGAGAATACTCTCTATGTACGTACCTATGAGCGTGGAGTTGAAGATGAGACACTTGCTTGTGGTACCGGCATGGCGGCCTGCTTCTACCGTGCCAATTTAGAAGATAGAGCAGGAGAAAGTATGGTTGTTATACCAACTGGTGGTGAAAAACTTGAACTTGCAAAAAAGGGTAAAACATTGACCCTAAAAGGTGAAGTACGTCATACATTTGATGCAATGATACAAGCACCTATAGTCTAAAAGGATTTGAGTTGAAAAGATTGATTGCTGGAATTTTGTTAACACAGGCACTACTTTTTGCAGATACGCTTAAAACATTCCCAAAAGAGTACTACTCGTTAAAGAGGGGTGAAAAACTTAAAAGTAGGTTTGTTGAGATTCTCTATCCTCTAATTTTAAAAGAGGAGGAGAAGATTCTTAAAGAGCGAAAGTTTGTAGAATCTTTTTTTGCTAAATTTGAAAGCGTAGGAATAGTTACACCTGTTGAGGTAAAAAAGTTAGAGGCAATAGCCAAGAAGTATCGTATAAAATCTCTTTATGATAAAGAGGAGTATCTTAAAAGAGTTGACACAATTCCAGTCTCTATGGTTTTAGCTCAAGCAGCAATAGAGAGCAGTTGGGGAAAGAGCCGTTTTGTTCGTAAAGCAAACAATCTATTTGGAGAGTGGACTTGGGGGAAGAGAGGAATTATTCCTAAAAATAGACCAAAAGGGAAACGATATAAAATAAGAATTTTTAACTCACTTCAAGACTCTATAGCCTCTTATATGAGAAACTTAAATCGACATTGGGCATATAAAGAGTTTAGAGAAGCAAGATATTTGGCTAGAAAGATGGGCAAACCATTTGGAGGGTTTACAGCTTCAGCCTATTTGACACGCTATTCACAACTAGGTGAAAAATATACTCTTATGATAAAAAAGACAATTGATGATCATGAGTGGGACCTTTATGATATACCAAAGAGTAGTTCACAATATAAAGTTAAAAATGAGATGGTTATGCTCTCAAAAGAGATAATGAAAAATATAAATGCTCGTTAGAATTTCTGAAACTTCAGTGAAAAAATCAGAGGCAGTTTTTAAATATTTTTAAGAACCCGCTTTTGTCGGGAAAGGTGGTTTATTTTTATTAAAAATATCTAAAATTATAATGGTGTCATTTTTATTATCTATTTCATAAATAATTGTATATCCATAGAAGATCATATCTCTAATATTTATGTCATTAAAGTAGATAGATTTTCTATATTTATAAGGATAATTTACTAAACTTTTTATCTGTTTTAATAAATTTTTTCTAAATTCTTTAGAAGCTGATAGTTTATCTTTTGCTATATATTCCAATATTAAATAAAGTTTAATTTCAAATTCTTCATCAAATTTAATTTCCATATCTTGATTCTAACTCTTTTTCAAAGTTATCTACTCTATTTTCAAAATCAGAAAATGATATTAGTTTGCTTTTTCTATTTTTAATATTATTTCTAATTTTTTGTAACTCTTTTTGTCTCTCATAAAAATATGGATCAAGCTCTAAATTTTTATCTTTTAGAATTTTAATATTATCTTTATATTTACTTTCAATAAGAGACATAAAATTTTGAAAACAGCTATCTTCGATCTCTAAAATTATAGTTTGCATAATTGTCTCCAAAGAGTTGATATAAGTAATTGTACCACAAACTCTATATTACTCTTCAAATCTATTATTTCTATATATTTTATAGCTTGGTAGAGTTGTATTATAATGTCATTGTAGTTGTATAGCGGTGTAACTGCCCTGTCAGGTATCTCTAACAACGGTAGTTTTGAGTCAGCCTTCGGTGGAGCCAGTGCGAGACTGATTGCTCCACCCACAAAAGAGTTATAAACCAGCCTCTTTAATCGCTTCTGCTTGGAAGTGAGCTATGAGAGGTTCAATAACCTCATCAAGCAAACCACCTTCCATAATCTCATTTAAGCGATATAGAGTTAAACCTATTCTATGATCTGTAATGCGGTTTTGAGGGTAGTTATATGTTCTAATTCTTTCGCTTCTATCACCTGATCCGACTTGAGCTTTTCTGTCAGCACTTGATGCGGCTAACTGCTCTTGCAAATGTTTTTCATATACACGTGCTTTAAGGATCTTGAGAGCCTTCTCTTTATTTTTATGTTGCGATTTCTCATCTTGCATTGCAACAACAATGCCAGTTGGAATGTGAGTAATTCGAACTGCTGAGTCTGTAGTATTTACTGATTGTCCGCCACAACCACTTGAGCGGTAAACATCTATTTTTAGATCATTTTGATTGATTTGAACATCAACATCTTCTACTTCAGGTAAGATTGCTACCGTTACTGCTGAAGTATGGATCCGACCTTGTGACTCTGTAGCAGGAACACGTTGAACACGATGAGTTCCAGCTTCATATTTGAGTCTGCTGTAAACCCTTTCCCCTTTAATAAGGGCAACAATCTCCTTATAACCGCCTGCTTCGCTCTCGCTTGAGCTCTCAATTACTATTTTCCAACCCTTATTTTCAGCATAACGTACATATGCTTTAAAGAGATCACCAACAAATAGTGCCGCTTCATCACCACCTGTTCCTGCACGGATCTCTAAGTAGATATTTTTATCATCATTTGGATCTTTTGGGATGAGAAGTAGTTTTATCTCTTCTGTCATCTTCTCAAGCTTAGGTTCAAGCTCTTTAAGCTCTTCAGCCGCCAACTCACCAAGCTCAGGATCTCCAAGTAGCGATCTATTCTCTTCGATAGATTCGACAGTCTTTATATACTCTTTAGCCTTTTCTACTAAAGGTTCAAGGTCAGACTGCTCTTTTGATAGTGCAGTCATCTGCTTTATGTCGCTTGTAATATCTGGTGAGCTTAAAAGGTTGTTTATTTCGTTATAACGGTCTATGAAGGGTTGGAGTTTTTCTCTTAACATTAGAAAGTGCCTCAGGCGTGCGAATTACGCAACGCTGAGTGCATTAACTTTGGATTGAAGGCGGCTTACTTTACGTGAAGCAGTATTTTTCTTCAAGATACCTTTGCTAACATACTTGTGTAGTTCACGGTTAGCAATTTTCATTGCTTCAATTGCCGCATCTTTATCACCTGCTTCAACAGCTGCTAAAACAGCTTTAGTGATATTTTTAATTCTCGTTTTGTAATATCTGTTACGAGCTGTACGTTTTGCAGTTTGGCGAATTCTTTTTATTGCTGATTTGTGATGTGCCATATGGTATAATCCTTGTCGTTAGAAAATTTTGGGAATCATACCTTAAAGTTTATTAAATTTAAATTAAATGTAAGTTTATTAAGAGAGGTAAATATTGATGAGACTATTTGGAACCGATGGAGTTCGTGGATTGGCAGGTAAAGAGTTGAGTGCATTTACAGCAATGCGTTTAGCAATGGCGGCGGGAATATATTTTAGAAAATTTGCAAAAACAAATAAGATTCTTGTAGGAAAAGATACACGTAGAAGTGGATATATGATAGAGAATGCTTTAGTTAGTGGTCTTACTGCTGTAGGATACAATGTTATTCAAATTGGTCCAATGCCTACACCGGCAATCGCCTTTTTAACTGAAGATATGAGATGTGATGCAGGCATAATGATTAGTGCAAGTCATAATCCATATGAAGATAATGGTATTAAATTTTTCGATTCTCAAGGTAACAAACTGAATGAAAAGGATGAATCCGCTATAGAAGAGATCTATTTTGATGAGAATCTCTTATTGAATGAACAAAAGATAGGCAGAGAGATAG
>CAZGCF010000061.1:0-6687 GCA_964524095.1 uncultured Campylobacterales bacterium
GAATTTATATAAGAGAGTATCTCTATTTATAGGTGCATTGGGTGGATCATTTTTTGAAGCCACTCTTTGTAAAATTCCAGCTATAACTTTTCCAATTGCTGATAACCAAGAGAACAATATAAGTGATCTTGAAGCTTTTGGACAGTATCTGTATCTTCCATTGACTGAAGCAAAAAGTGACTTCTCAAAACTTGTTGAAACAGCTGTTTTAAATATTTCTAGGTTAAAAAGTCTATTAGATAGTTCAACAATCAAGCTAGATCCATATGGTGCAGTTCGAATAGCAGATGCCATTTTAAATAAAAAATTGTCAAATTTTAAATTACAACCCAAAAAGCATCAAAATATTGTATGGCAAAATAAAGATATAAAAATAAGAGAAGTAGAAGATTCTGATATAAATCACTATTTAGATAGCAGAAACTTGCCTGCTAACCAAGAGAATATGAATATTACTCAAACTATTCCAAGGACAAACCACTACATTTGGTGGTTTAACAATAAAAGAGAGTCCTATCTATTAACAGTTAATGAAAAGAAAAAACTCTATATTTGGCATCAACAAGTTGTTTTTAACAAAAAAAGCTATTTAATTGGCGGATGGTTTGTCTGTGAAGAGAATATAGAGCTAGAGTTAGTTATGTTGGCACTCAATTGGCAATTAGAATATAGTGCTAAAAACTATCCTAAATCAAAGTGGATAGCAATCATCAAAAAAACAAATAGGTTTGTAAATCTTTTAAACAGAAGAGCCGGTTTTGTTACTGCTACCAATGATGAAGATATAAAAGCTATTGAACACTTTTTTAAACCTAAAAAAGATAAGTTCAACTATGTTATCTTAAATAATGAAAAGTAAGGAATATAATGAGTATAGCTAAACTATTTTTTCACAATGTCCAAAAAGATCCTGAAAAAACAGCTCTAATATTTAATGACAATGCCATAAGCTATGGCGATCTATCAAAGATGGTTTGCCAAATTTCAGCAAATATAAAATCTGCTAAAAATGCCCACATAGCAGTTTTACTAGAGAACTCCATAGAGTTTACAGCACTGCTCATATCTGCGGCACAAACAGGAGCAGTACTTGTTCCTTTTCCGGCAACTATGAGCTCCTCTCAACTTGAACACCTTTTTAAAAAAAACTCTATCAATTTCTCTATAGGTGACCACTCTTTTAAAGATATTAAAAAACTTGAAATTTTAGAAAATAAACCACCGCTAACAGATATTTTAGATGATAATATAGACAATAACTACATAATAGTCTCAACTTCAGGCTCTACAAGCGAACCAAAGCCAATAGTCTTGACCCAGTCAATAAAACTAAAACGTATAGAGATAGCTTGTAAAACTTATGGATTAGATAGTAGTGATACTATTTTAGTATCTACACCAATGCACCACTCATTAGCACAACGTGGCGTACTACTTGGACTTACTCTTGGAGCAACTGTAGTACTGATGGATCGTTTTTCACCTGCTAAATATCTTGAGACTATAGAGAAAACAAAAGCAACATTCTCTTTTTCTGTATCAAATCAATTAGAGAGTATTGAAGATCTCATCGATCAATATGATGTAAGCTCTATAAAAAAGATGGTCTCCTCTTCTTATGCCATAAAACCTGAGGTTAAAAACAGACTATTAAACTATTTTGATATTCACGAATGTTATGGAACAAGCGAAGTTGGCTGTGTAACCGAGTTAGCCCCAAAAGATTTAAAGAACCATCTTGAATCTGTTGGAAAGCCTATGGATGGCGTAGAGATCAAAATTTTAGATCCAAACGAGCAGGGAATTGGGGAGATTGCAGTTAAATCGCCTTGGAGATTTAAAGAGTACTACAACCTGACAAAAATCACCTATGAGAGTTTTGAAGATGGCTACTTTAAAACAGGTGATCTTGGGGTATTAAAAGATGGGTTTCTCTACTATACCGGCAGAAAAAAAGAGATGATAAAAACCGGCGGTATTAGCGTTTATCCTATAGACATTGAAAAGGTTATAAAAGAGGTTGACGGAGTAGATGAGGTAGCAGTTATTGGCATAGAAGATAGCTACTTTGGAGAGGCTGTTATTGCTATATTTACTGGTACTGCAAAAATTGCCGATATTAGAAGTGTAGCAAAAGAGAAGTTATTGTCTTATCAACAACCCTTGTTTTACGATAGAGTAGATGCTTTACCAAAAAACAGTCTGTGCAAACTGCAAAAATTTAAACTAAAAGAAAAGTATAAAGATCTTAATCTTGGAAAAAGATTGAAAGGAGTGTTATAATAGATTATGATCGACATTGAAAAAATCAAACCTGAAATCATAGAGAGATTAAAGCCACTCAAACCTGATAAGATCATTCTTTTTGGCTCTTATGCCTATGGGGAGCCAAATGATGAAAGCGATATCGATCTTTTTCTCATAAAAAATGATTTGAGTTTAGATGAGTTAGATGAGTATGAGATTAAAGCTAAAATGAATATAAGAGATTTGATCTATAAATATAAAGTTGGATTTGATATTTTGAGTGCACCAATTGATTACATCAAACAAAGAGAAGATTACTTTTATAAAGTGGAGATACTAAACAAAGGAAAGGTTTTATATGAACAAACAAGCAGCGATTGAGTGGTTAAATAAAGCTTGGCACCATTTTAGCTCTGGAAAACTTTTGTATGAAGCAAATCACTATACCGATGTTATAGGAATAGATCTACATTATGCAGTAAAAGTTACCCTAAAAGCATTTTTTGCTTTTGAAAATAAAAAAATTATAAAAACCCACGATCTACTTGAAATACATTCACACATAAAAGATAAAATAGATTTCTCTACAGAAGAGCTAAATTTGATGGATAAAATATCAACCTACCACATAAAAGGCTCATATCCACCAAAAGATAGAAAAATGCCGTCAAGAGATGAGCTTAAAGTGGTCATAGAGTTTGCTGAAAAACTTTTTGGTAGAGTTTGTAAGATTTTAGATATAGATGAAAAAGATGTCAAAAAATGAAAAAAGATATTTATGGAGCCGGTCAGTTTGGTCGTTACTTTTTTGAAATTTTAGATAAAAAGATAGGCATAGATTTTTTTATAGATGCATATACTACATCTGATGAATTATACGGTAAACAGATTTTTAGACCAAAAAATGCTCCAATTGAAACTGTTCTATACTGTAAAGGTAAATTATGATTAAACTTGGATTTTTAGGCGGTGGACATGATAGCATCGCAGGACCGGTACACTTTATAGCGTCGCAAATGGATAACTGTTTTGAAGTAGTAGGTGGAATCTTCAGCAGTGATAATTTACGCTCAAAAGAGAGTGCTGAAGTTTATAAAGTAAAACAGTTTGACACTTTGGAAGAGATGTGCAAAGAGGTTGATATAGTTGTTTTACTTACACCTACACCTATGCACTACCAAAATCTACTAGAACTCTCAAAATATAATGTTGGTGTAATATGCGACAAACCGCTGGTATCAAACCTGCAAGAAGCTGAAGAGATAAAAAAGCTTTATGAAAATAGATTTATAGTTGTAACGCATAACTACAACGGCTATCCAATGGTTAGAGAGCTTAGAGCATTGATCGAACAACAAAAGTTTGGAGTAGTTAAAAACATTATAATAAATATGCCTCAAGAGTCATTTTTCAGACCACCAAAGAGTGTCAAATATCCTCAAAAATGGCGTCTGCAAGATGGGAAAATTCCTACAATAGCACTAGATCTAGGTGTTCATGTTTATAATTTGGCATACTTTTTGCTTCAAATTAATCCAAACAGAGTCTTTGCAGAAGTTAGTAAATTTTCCAAATATGATGTTGTTGATGATATGAAGATATGGTTTGAGATTCAAAACTCCACTAAAGGAAGCTTTTGGATAAGCAAAACAGCTTTAGGCAATGCCAATGCTCTTAGCATAGAGATTTATGGTGAAAAAGCTGGTGCAAAGTGGACACAAGAGAACCCTGAAGAGTTAACTATAGCTTACAATAATGGTAAAAAAGAGATAATCAACCGCAGTTGCGATCTATTGGAAGCAGGAAAAAGAAAGTACAACAGAATGACACCGGGGCATCCGGCTGGATTTATAGAGGCATTTGCAAATCTTTATATAGACATAGCTTCATTTTACAAAAATGGTAAAAACCCTAATGTTTTTGGACTTGACCATACAATCGATAATTTGAAATTTTTTGAATCTGCAATGCAAAGCTATAAGAGAGGAGAGTGGATTGAAACCTATTGATTTTCTAAGAGATTATCTAAATGAGATAAAACCAATTGAGATGGATGATAATACATTTTTAAATTATCGATATCTTGACAACCATTTAGACTCATTTGGGATCATTCAGTTTATAATGGCAATAGAAGAGGAGTTTGGCATAACACTTTTACCTGAAGATACAGAGAGTGAAGAGTTTAGAACCATAGAAGGTGTTATCAAAATTATAGAGAGTAAAAAATAGTTATGAGATACAACAGAGATGATATTATAAATGCTCTTTTAGAGGCTGGATTAGAAAAAAGTGATACAGTCTTTTTCTCCACCTCTCTTGGTATGGTCGGTATGCCTCCATCAAACATCAAAAGCCAAGATGCACTAAATGAACTCTTTTTAGATGCCATTCGTGAAGTACTAAGTGAAGGTAACATCATTGTTCCTACATACTCATATACATTTGGTAAAAGTACAGCAAGTAATCCGGCTATTTTTGATACAGAGAAAACTAAAGCTGAAATCGGTCCTTTTCCTGAGTTTGTACGTAAACAGAAAGATGCTGTAAGAAGTTTAGACCCATTTATGTCTGTAGTCTGTATTGGTAAAAACTGCAAAGAGTTGATAGATGAGATCTCAAACATATCTTACGGTGAAAACTCATTTTTTGAAAAGTTTGTAACTTTTCCAAAAAGCAAATGTTGTAGCATAGGACTTGGACCAAACTGGACACCATTTATTCATTATGCAGACTATTTAGCAAAAGTACCTCATCGTTATGACAAACTTTTTTGGGGTTATATACAGACTGAAAATGAGAAATTTTTTACCCCTTGGATCTATAGTGTAAGATTTGCCGGAGATGAGTCCTACCCATATGCACATATTGCAGGAAGAGAGGCTGAAAAAGCTGGAATTTGGAAATTCTCACCACTTGGAAGAGCAAGAGTCTATGTCGCTGATACAAAAGAGTACTTTGACTTTGTAATGAAAAAACTAAAAGACAACCCTTTTTACCTTGCAAAGGGACCTGCTTGTGATGTCATTGAAAAAGAGAAGATTAGGGTAAACTATAAAGATATTGATTTAAATGGGTTTGATGAAGTTTTTGAGATGCAAACAGGTGAGTGGCTTGGAAATTTTCTTGTTCCGGAGCGTTGGGGATATTCAAAAGCTACTATAGATGAAAATCCTGTAACACCTATGATCCACTCTTTAAGCATTGAAAAAGAGCTTAGTGCTAAAGAGTTGTTAGCCCATTCATACAAAGAGTTGAAAAACTTTTTCTTTAATCGTGACTGGGGATTTGTATATGAAAAAGAGTTACCGGCTAATAGTAAAATCTCCATAAAAAGCGAATTTGGAAAAGGTGTAGTAAAAATAGCTAGAAAGGGTGACAGATACTACGCTTATCTTGAGAAACTTGAAGATATTACTCACTTAGTAAATGGAAAATCACTGAAACGTACTATATATTTAAAGGGTAATGATGATTGGTAATCAAATGCATAATCTCTGCAAAGAGCTTTTCCCTATAAACAGATCTCTAAGCGGAGATGGAGTAAGAGAGACTCTAAAGATTTTACAAAGAGAGAATCCTGAATTAGAGATACAGAGTATAAAGAGTGGAACAGAGGTTTTTGATTGGATAGTACCTGATGAGTGGAACTGTAAAGAGGCTTACATCATCACACCTGATGGAGAGAAGATTTGTGACTACAGTGTTAATAATCTACACATAGTACAATACTCCACACCACAAGAACTTGAACTAGACTTAGAAGAGTTGCAAGAACATCTCTACTCACAGCCTGAACTTCCAACAGCCATACCATACGTTACAAGCTACTATACGCCAAGATGGGGGTTTTGCATATCGCACGAGAGCCGTAAAAACCTAAAACCTGGTAAATATAAAGTAGTCATAAAGAGTGAACTAAAAAAAGGGGTTTTAAACTATGCAGACTTGGTAATTCCAGGGGAGAGTGAAGATGAGATATTTTTCTCTACATACATTTGCCACCCCTCAATGGCAAATAATGAACTCTCCGGTCCGGTTCTAGCCACATTTTTAGCAAAATATCTTAAATCTTTAGAAAAAAGGCGATATACCTATCGCTTTGTTTTTGCACCAGAAACCATAGGTTCACTAATATACCTTAGCCGTCATTTAGATCATCTCAAAAAGAGAGTTAAAGCTGGATTCATATTAACTTGTGTTGGAGATGAGCGAAACTACTCATACCTCTCATCAAGATATGCAAATACATTAGCTGATAAAGTGGCACAAAATGTTTTGAAATATGAAGTTGACTCATTTAAAGAGTACTCTTTTCTAAAAAGAGGAAGCGATGAGCGTCAATATTGTGCACCTGGAGCAGATCTTCCAGTCTGTAGTGTTATGAGAACTAGATATGGAGACTACCCAGAGTATCATACATCTCTTGATGATCTTAAG
>CAZGCF010000062.1:0-6595 GCA_964524095.1 uncultured Campylobacterales bacterium
AGTCTGCCAAACAGTGTACTGGCTGATCCATACTTTTGAAAAAATAGTTCAGTCTATTAAATAGTTTTTATATTATATTAAGTTATCAAGTCTTACAATAGGATAAGATTGACTTAAAAAGAAGGAGGCAATCATGAAAATTACAGACAATACAAACTGGAATCACATCCAAGCTACTAAAAAAGAGATGGAAAAGTCAATAAATGAAGTCGGTAGCGGTAAAAAAGAGGTTATGGATGAAGCCAGTTTACAGATGTTGATCGATACTCTCGGTTCTGAAATAAGTACAACAACTCAAGAAATGACTAACTCAAATAACTCTATTGCAATGCTTCAAGTTGCCTCATCTTCGCTAGATAGTTTAAGCAAAATGGGTGATGAACTAAATCAACTTAGCGTACAGTACAACAGTGCGGCATTAAATAGTGATCAAAAGAGTATGATTGCAAGCCAGTCTGAAGCCTTAAAACGTTCAATGAATGATGTAATAGATAGTACAATCTTCAATGGTAAAAATCTATTTAGTAGTGATGCCTTTGAATCAATGGGAGTTGATCTAAGTGGTATAAATGTCTCTGATATTGAGATAACCAATCAAGACTCTATTAAAGACTTTACAACTACTCTTAATAGTGCTTTCAGTTCTGTTTCAAGTGCAACAAATCGTGAAATCTCAAATATAAATAATTTATCAGAAAAGCTCGTAAATCAAAATAGAGCAAGAAGTATAAATGCAGATACTGACATCGCTGAAAATATAAACAATATCACAAATCAAAATATTAAATTAAATGCATCACTCATAGCACAAGCCCATCAACAGAGCCTCTTAGCAAGCAGTATGGCAACTTTGCTTAATTAATATAAAGAGTCTGAATAGCTAAAAACTATTCAGACTCTACTATTAAATAGCCTCTTCATCCTCTTCGCCAGTACGAATGCGTATGACTTTCTCTATATCTGTAACAAATATCTTACCATCACCTATTTTACCAGTTCTAGCGGCTGAGACAATCTTTTCTACAACCATATCTACATCTTTTTCATTTACAACAACTTCTATCTTTATTTTAGGAATAAAATCTACAACATACTCAGCACCACGGTATAGTTCAGTATGACCTGCTTGACGACCATAACCCTTTACTTCACTTACTGTCATACCAGTTATACCTGCTTCAGCTAAAGCATCTTTAACCTCTTCTATCTTAAAAGGCTTAATAACTGCTTCTATCTTCTTCATCTACTCTCCTTTAAAATGCTCGTTTAAATTCTGGATATGCCTCTATACCACACTCACTAATGTCAATACCTTCCATCTGCTCTTCATCACCTGCACGGAACTCAAAAATTTTATTGATAGCATATATAGTAACATATGAAACCACAAAAGCAAATATAGCAACAACTACTACACCTTTGAGCTGATCAACTAAAGATACTCCATCAGCAAATATACCTACTGCTATTGTTCCCCAAACTCCATTTACCAAATGGACAGATAGAGCACCAACTGGATCATCTATTCTAAGTTTGTCAAAAAGTGGAACAGCAAATACAACCAATGCACCACCTATTAGACCAATTAAAATTGGAGTATAGATATCAAATAGATCAGCTCCTGCTGTGATTGCAACCAAACCACCAAGAGCACCATTTAAGATCATTGTAATATCAAACTTTTTATACTGAATATATACAATAATAGCCGCAATAATTGCTCCAGCCAATCCAGCTGTGTTTGTATTCATAATTGTAAGAGCAACTGCATCAGCACTCTCTTTTGAAGAGATTGATCCAACTGATCCACCATTAAATCCAAACCAACCAATCCACAATACCAATGCACCCAATGTTACAAGAGGAATATTTGATGCAGGAATTACACGAACTTTACCATTCATATAACGCCCTTTTCTTGGACCAATTATCAATATTGCCGCAAGAAGAGCCCAAGCACCTGTTGAATGAATAACTGTTGAACCAGCCAAATCATGCATAGCACTAATATCTAAAAATGTACCGCTTAGCATATTTGCACCCCAAGTCCAATTAACAACAAGTGGATATATAACTGCTGCCATTGCAACTGTAAAGATCATTAAAGGTATAACTCTTGTACGCTCACTTACACCACCACTCATAATATTTACAGTTTTACCAACAAATGCCATCTGAAAAAGAAAAGCAGCCCACTTACTTACACTCTCATTCTCCCAAGTACCAAAAGCCAACTGATAACCTATAAGCAAAAATGCCATCGATGCTACAGCATATATCATTGTATTAACTGTTAAAACAGTACTCACATTTTTAGTTCTAACTATTCCTGCTTCCAACATTGCAAAGCCAGGAACCATAAATATGATCAAAGTCATTGCAAAGAGAAGAAACAGTGTGTCAATAATATAAGATAGATCTCCTATGCTCATCTCAACTCCTTCAAACTCAATTTCTAATATGAATTATAAAAAATCTTAAATGGCTTGATAAGATGCTAATTGTATAAATTTTAACCATTCATTATCTTTTTTTTATATAAAATATAAAATTCTTGATTAAAAAATAACCATTTATAAATTTAAAGCTCGTTCACCATGTACTGATTCATCAAGCCCAATTGTTTCAGTCTCTTCATCAACACGTCCGCCAAGAGTAATTGCTGATGCAATAAAATAGACAATAGCTGTAACAACTCCACTATAAACAACTGTTAAGCCTACTGCCATCAACTGGTTAGCTAGTTGACTTAAGATACTATAATTTTGAGGCATAGCATAATCTGCAATAAATATTGCCGTTGCTATTGATCCCCAAATACCTACTAAACCATGTACCCAAAAAGCATCTAAAGAGTCATCTACTTTAAATATCTTCTTAATTTTAGATACAGCTAAAAATCCTAAAAACCCACCAATAAGACCAATGATAATAGCACCACCAACCCCCGCTGTACCTGAAGCGGGAGTAATAGCAACAAGACCCGATACTGCACCAGAAGCACCACCTACCAATGTAGGTTTTTTGTAGAGAATCCACTCACCAACAATCCAACCAATTACCCCCAAAGATGCGGCTACATTTGTAACAAGAAATGCAGATGCCGCTCTACCGTCAGCTGCAACTTCACTACCTGCATTAAAACCAAACCATCCAAACCAAAGAAGCATTGCACCAACTACTACCAAAACAGGAGAAAATGGCTTAATTGCAGTTCTTTCATAATCTTTGCGTCGTCCAAGAATCATTGCTACAACAAATCCTGCAATACCAGCATTAATATGTACAACAGTCCCACCTGCAAAATCTATCTCATTAAAGTTTAGAGTCTCACCACCACCCCAAGCCCAGTGAGCTATAGGTGCATATACGGCAATTATCCATAATGCAGAGAATATGACAAATGTAGAGAACTTAACTCTTTCTATCATTGAGCCACTTGCTATTGCAACAGTAATTGCCGCAAATGTTCCTTGAAACGCTACAAAAAGCAACTCTGGTATTGTACCAACAAGCGAATCTCTACCAACTCCTGAAAGCATCACTTTTCCAGTACCTATAATATCACCTTTTCCAAATGCTATTGAGTAACCTACCACAACCCAAACCAATGTACCTATGGCATATGCGGCTAAACTCATACCCATTGTATTTAGTACATTTTTGCTTCTTGTTAAACCACCATAGAAGAGAGCCAAACCTGCTGGTGTCATAAGCATAACAAATGCAGTAGAAACCAGCATCCAGGCAGTATCACCACTATTAAGCTCATTTGCAAATAATAATACAGGCAAATTAAACAGCAATAGAAAACTCTTTTTCATAAATACTCCTTCTAATAGAATAATTGAAGAAAATAGATCTCTTTATGATTTAGACAATAATTATACAAATATATTGATTTAAACTGTAGATAATATTTGATTAAAAAATAGGCAATATATATTAAGCTAGAGTCTCTGAAGAAAAAATAACCAATTCTAAGATATTATGTTCTTTATCAAAATTGAATTTGGGCTCAACTGCTTAAAAAGTGTCTAAATTAATTATTTATATGTAATCTATCAATCAATAAAAGTGAATTTTATAATCATTAAGCTATTTTTAGATAATATCATATCAATTATAATAAATTTTTCAAAGCAAAAGGTTTTGAATGTCAGATCTGTTTAAAGAGAATGAGGATATCCAAGAAGTATCTATTGAAGAGAGCATTAAGGGTAGTTACCTTGACTACTCTATGAGTGTAATCATTGGTCGCGCACTACCAGATGCAAGAGATGGTCTTAAACCTGTTCATAGGCGCATACTATATGCTATGCATGAGTTAGGTGTTACTTCACGTGCCGCCTATAAGAAGAGTGCACGTATAGTTGGTGATGTGATCGGTAAATATCACCCACATGGTGATACTGCAGTCTATGATGCACTAGTACGTATGGCACAAGACTTCTCTATGAGAATACCACTGGTTGATGGTCAGGGAAACTTTGGCTCAATTGATGGTGACAACCCTGCGGCAATGCGTTACACAGAGGCTCGTATGACACGCCTAGCTGAAGAGTTGCTACGCGATATAGAGAAAGATACTGTTGACTTTATTCCAAACTATGATGATACAATGAGTGAACCAGATGTCTTGCCAAGCCGTCTTCCAAACTTGCTACTAAATGGCTCTAACGGTATTGCTGTTGGTATGGCAACCAATATTCCACCACATCGCCTTGATGAGTTGATTGATGCCCTTTTGGCACTCATTGATAACCCTAATGCAGAGCTTGATGAGATTCTAACACATATAAAAGGTCCAGACTTCCCAACAGGTGGCATAATCTTTGGTCGCAAAGGAATCTTAGATGCCTACAAAACTGGTCGCGGTAGAATTAAAGTAAGAGCAAAAACTCACATAGAGAAAAAAGGAAATCGTGAAGTAATAGTAATCGATGAACTCCCTTATCAAGTAAACAAATCAAAATTGATAGAGAATATCGCTCAACTTGCAAAAGATAAAGTAATTGAAGGGATAAGCGAAGTAAGAGATGAGAGTGACCGCGAAGGGATACGTGTTGTAATTGAACTTAAAAAAGATAGTATGAGTGAGATCATTTTAAACAATCTCTTTAAATCTACACAAATGCAGATAACATTTGGTATTATCCTTCTTGCTATTCAAAACAAAGAGCCTAAAATATTTAAACTTTTAGAACTTCTTAAACTCTTCATTCAACATAGAAAAACTATTATTATTAGAAGAACTATATTTGAACTTGAAAAAGCAAAAGCTCGTGCACATATTTTAGAGGGACTTAGAATTGCACTTGATAACATTGATGAAATCGTTGCCCTTATAAGAGCTTCAAAAGATGCAAATGAGGCAAGAACTGGTCTTATAGAGCGCTTTAACCTTAGCGAAAAACAGGCTCAAGCAATTCTTGATATGCGTCTGCAACGCCTAACTGGACTTGAGAGAGACAAGATAGAGCAAGAGTATCAAGAGTTAATGGCAGAGATAGAGAGACTTAGCAACATTCTAAAATCTGAAGAGCTTTTAAATCAGATCATTAAAGATGAGCTTATTGAGATAAAAGAGAACTACTCAACTCCTAGACTTACAGAGATTGTTGATGACTATGAAGATATTGACATAGAAGATCTGATTCCTAATGAGCCTATGGTTGTTACAATTACACATCGTGGATACATTAAACGTGTTCCTGTAAAGCAGTATGAGAAGCAGAATCGTGGAGGAAAAGGTAAAACTGCTGTAACTACACACGATGATGACTTTATAGAAAGCTTCTTCATATCAAACACTCACGATACCTTAATGTTCATTACAGATAGAGGGCAACTCTACTGGCTTAAAGTCTATAAAATTCCAGAAGGTAGCAGAACTGCTAAAGGTAAAGCAGTAGTAAACCTTATTCAACTGCAACCTGATGAGAATATTATGGCTATTATTCCAACTACCGATTTTGATGAAAGTAAATCTATAGCATTCTTTACACAAAATGGTATAGTAAAACGAACAAACCTTAGTGAGTTTAAAAATATAAGATCAGTCGGTGTAAGGGCTATTACACTTGATGAGAATGATGAACTTGTCACTGCAAAAATTATATTGCCAGAGACACAATCTCTATTTGTACTAACAAAAAAGGGTATGTGCATACGTTTCCCAGTAACAGATGCTAGAGAGATTGGACGAACAGCAAGAGGAGTAACGGCTATAAGATTTAAAATAGAGGGCGATCAAGTTGTAGGTGCTACTACAATCAGTGATGAAGAGCAAGAGATTCTAACAGTAGCCGAAAAAGGGTTGGGAAAACGAACAGTAGCAAGTGAATATAGACTTCAAAGTCGTGGAGGAAAAGGTGTTGTCGCAATGAAGCTAACTGCAAAGACTGGCGACACTGTTGGCGTTGTTATTGTCGATGAGCATAAAGATTTAATGGCTCTTACACAAAAAGGAAAGATGATTCGCGTAGATATGCAAAGCATTCGCAAAGCTGGCAGAAATACTAGTGGAGTTAAAATTGTTACACTTGAAAGTGGTGATAAAGTAAACTCTATTGCTAGCTGTCCTTAAGAGAAA
>CAZGCF010000063.1:0-6572 GCA_964524095.1 uncultured Campylobacterales bacterium
TTACTGTCTCAATAATATTAATTGTAATGAATACATTATCATTAAAGAACTTATCCAAAGAGAATATAGAGGTCTATAGAAAAGAGGCATATAATTCAAAGAAAGAGCAACTCAAGAATTATACAAATATTGCTTTAAGCATAATTAAATCATATTACGAAAGAACTAGCAGAGATAAACTAAAGAATGAGGTAAAAGAGTATATAACGGAGCAATCAAACTTCTTATTTAGTATTATAAATAAGCAGTATGAGCTATATAAAGATAAACTGCCTGAAGATGAGTTGAAAAAACTGATTATGGAAACAATTTCAGCTACTAGGTATGGTTCAGCTGGATACTTCTGGATCAATGATTTTAACTATAAAATGGTAATGCATCCAATTAAAAAAGAGTTGACAGGTAGATATTTTAAAAATGATCCTAAAGTACCTTTTGTAGCGTTGGGTGTAAATGAACTTAAAAAGAGTGGTAAAGATGTAGGGTATATATCATATAGCTTCTATTCACCAAAGTCAAAAAAGTATGTCTATAAATCTTCAATTGTAAGAGTCTTTAAACCATTTGGTTGGATTATAGGAACAGGTGCCTATATTGATGATTTAACTGAAAAGATGCAAAAAGAGGCTTTAATAGCAATTTCAAAGATTAGATATGGAAAGAATGGATATTTTTGGATAAACGATATGGATTATAACATGGTAATGCATCCAATTAAAAAAGAGTTAACTGGAAAAAATTTCAAAAATGATCCAAAAGTACCATTTGTTGCTCTAGGCGTAGATGCTTTAAAGAGTTCTTCTAAAGAAGAGGCTATTATAAAATACTCCTTTTATAACCCTGCAACTAAAAAAACTGGACATAAAATGTCAAATGTTAGACTCTTTAAACCTTGGAACTGGGTAATTGGAACAGGTGCATATACTGATGATATTGAGAAAGATATCAAAAAGATGCAGAGTGCTGAAGAGGAGATGATTGTTGAAACAATAACTAAAGTTTTGATCATCTCTATATTAATTTCAATTGTTATAGTAGCAGTTGTATCTATATTAATAAAAAAAGGTATTATAGATCCCATAAACAGAATGGAAACCATAATGAAAAGGATAGCTAAAGAGAAAGATCTCTCAATTAAAATAGATGGAAACTATCCTGAAGAGTTATCGAATATTGCTAAAAGCTTTAATGAGTTGATTCATATATTTAAAGAGATAGTTGATGGAGCAAAAACAAATTCAAATGAGAATAACTCAGTCTCCCATGAATTATCAAAGGTTTCATTAGAGGTTGGAAAAAGAGTAGAAGAGTCAGTTAGAGCAGTTGACTTTACTAAAAAAGAGGCAGAAGAAGTTTTAGAGAATATATATAGCGCAATTGAAGAGGCAAAAGAGAATAAACATAAAATTATAGAGGCAAATAGTATAATAGCAAAATCTAAAGATGATCTAAAAAAACTTGCTGAAAAGATTGAGAACAATGCTCAAGCAGAGAGTGAAATATCTACAAGATTACAATCTCTTGCTGATGATACTGAGCAGATTAAAAGTGTTTTAGAAGTAATATCTGATATTGCAGATCAAACTAATCTATTGGCTCTTAATGCCGCAATCGAAGCGGCACGCGCTGGAGAACATGGTAGAGGATTTGCAGTTGTTGCTGATGAAGTTAGAAAGTTGGCTGAAAGAACGCAGAAAAGTTTGACTGAAATAAACTCTACGGTCAGCATAGTAGTACAAGCAATTGATGAAGCGAGTGAATATATGAATAATAACTCTAATGAGATAAATGAACTTGTCAATGTCTCTACCAATGTGCAAAATAGTATGCATGAGGCTGTAAGTAGAGTTAAAGAGGTTACAGAGATGAGTGATAATGTTGAAGATTTTGAATCGATTGGCAATACAATTGAAAAGATCACAAAATCGATTGATGAGATTGATTCAATCTCAGAACAAAACTCAAGAAGTGTAGAGGAGATTGCAAATGCGGCAGAGCATTTGAGTAGATTGACAGATAAGTTGGCACGTAAACTAGAAGAGATAAAGACTTGATATGAATAGAGGGCTATAGTCACTTGGCTATAGCTTTTTTATAAATTAATATCCTCATTTACCTTTCGTTTACTTTCAATTTGTTATTGTTTTATAATCAGCTACTATAATTCCACAAAGATTTATCTGCTGTAACTATTTAAAGGAAATCTATGAATCAGATAATTGAAGATATAAAAAAAGAGGTTGGTAAAGTTATTGTAGGTCATGAACATTTGGTTGATGCAATGCTTATTGCACTTATATGTGAAGGGCATCTTTTGGTAGAGGGTGTACCGGGACTTGCTAAAACAACAGCGGTTAATGCATTGTCTCAAGCTCTTGGTTTGAACTTTAAAAGGGTACAATTTACTCCAGACCTTCTGCCAAGTGATATAACAGGTACTGAAATTTATGATCAAAAGAGTGGAGAGTTTAAGGTTAAAAGAGGACCTATATTTACAAATTTGCTTTTGGCTGATGAGATAAACCGTGCTCCTGCAAAGGTTCAATCTGCACTGCTGGAGGTAATGCAAGAGAAGCAAGTTACTATTGCCGACAATTCCATTAAAGTAGAGCGTCCATTTTTAGTAATGGCTACGCAAAACCCAGTAGAACAAGAAGGTACTTACCGTTTACCTGAAGCACAGCTTGATCGTTTTATGCTCAAAGTAAATGTAGGGTATAACTCTATTGATGAAGAGTTTGAGATCGTAAGCCGAGTAGCAAAAAAAGGTTTTGGTGAAATTTCTCAAGTAGCCAGCAAAGAAGATATAGAAAATATGCAAAAAGAGCTTGATAATATACATGTAGATGATGCTGTGCAAAAGTATATGCTAAAACTCATATTTGCTACACGTTTTCCTAGTGAGTATGGTTTAGATGATATGGCTGGGTATATAGAGTTTGGTGCAAGTCCACGTGCTTCTATAGATCTCTATCGTGCAAGTCGTGCTGTTGCACTTATACGAGGTAAAGATTATGTCAGTCCTGTTGATATAGCTGAAGTACTTGAAAGCGTTTTGCGTCACAGAATTATTTTGAACTATAAAGCTGAAGCAGAAGGTATTACAAGTGAGACTATTATAAAAGCTGTTCAAAAGGCTGTACGTTTACCATGAAACAGAAGGCAAAAGAGCTCTTAATCAAGACAAAACGAAGGCTTTTTGGTCAAAATATTGGTAATAATGTATCTGTTTTTCAGGGTAATGGCATAGATTTTCGTGAGTTGAAAGAGTATGCATATGGAGATGATGTACGAAAAATTAACTGGAATGTAACAGCCAGAGAACAAAAGCCTTATATCAATGTATTTAATGAAGAGCGTGAACTAAATATTGTTATCTGTTTTATTGCAAGTGGCAGTATCTACTTTGGTTCACAAAGACAGAAGCAGGAGGTTATGGCAGAAATAATGGCTCTGCTTAGCTTTTCTGCCATAAAAAATTCAGATAGAGTTACAACTATATTTTTTGATGAGAACTTAGATCGATTTTTCAAACCTACCAAATCAGCAAACAGTGTTTATGAAACACTTGAATATGCTTTAAATTTAGATCTAATTGGTCGTAGTGTGGATTTTAATGAACTCTCTAACTATCTATTAAATGGTATAAAACAGCGATCTATTGTTTTACTTCTTGGAGATTTTTATGATTTGCCTGATTTTAGCTTGCTTGCAAGAAAACATGAAGTTTATGCTGTAGTTGTACGAGATCGTTTTGAAGAGGATCCAAAACTGTTTGGTGAATATGATCTAATCGATCCAGTCAGCAAGAGTCATAATAGTTTAGATATTGATGATAGTGTTATTTTATCTTTTAAAGAGGAGCTTGAAAGACACGATAATGAACTATTTACTCACTTTAAAAAGAATCGCATCCCTTTTGTAAAAATTTATACTAATGAGGATCCTTTTATTAAACTCAGGGAGTTGCTTAAATGAGAGATGAGTTATCTCAGTTAAAAGATATTAAACCACCTGTAGAAGTTCCAGACTCCTCCTTTTGGTTTTTTTTAGCTCTTATTATTACTATTTTTTTGCTTTTATTGGCACTTGTTTATTGGTTTAAATATAAAAGAGGCTCTAAGCGACGCAAACGTTTTGATCCTATACTTGAAGCAAAAGAGAAGCTAAAGAGAATCGATTTTACAGACTCAAAAATGGCAGTATATACATTTGATGAGTATCTACCTGTTTTAATAGGTGATGATCAAGAGATGCTTAAAAGTTTTGAAAATCTGCAAAAAGATTTAGAAAAGTATAAATATAAAAAAGATGTACCAAAGCTTAGTGAACAAGATAGATTAAATATGAAAAAGTTAATAGACAGGTTTATAAAATGAGTGGTTTTACTTTTGAAGAGCCTTTAGCTTTTGCATTGTTAATTTTATATTTTATCTGTAACAGATGGTGCAAACCACGCTTTGAAAGCATTTGGTTTCCCGGAAGTGAACGCTTAAAAGACGTAAGCAAAAAGCGTACAACTTGGTTTAACTTTCTTAAGTTTGCAGCCTTTTTTTTACTTGTAACTGCACTTGCAAGTCCTGTAGTTAAAAATGAAGTTGTCATTCAAAACGATAAAGGGTATGAGATATCTCTGATTATTGATGCAAGCGGGTCAATGTCTCAAAGCAATAAATTTGAGATAGTAAAAGAGATTGTTACAGAGTTTGTCAAAGCAAGAAAACACGATAAGCTTGGTTTAACAATATTTGCAGATTTTGCTTATGTTGCAGTACCGCTGACATATGATAAAGAGTCTCTTTTACGTCTTCTTAAAAAGGTTGATGTTGGTATTGCCGGCACTAGAAGAACAGCTCTGTATGAAGCACTTTTTATGAGTACCAAGCTTTTTAAAGATTCTCAAGCAAAAAATAAAATTGCTATTTTATTGACTGATGGTATGGACAATGCCGGCAGTGTACCTTTGGAAGTGGCAATAAATACTGCTAAAAAGTATGGAATAAAAGTCTATACCATCGGTATAGGTGCAAGAGGAGATTATAATCCTTATGTACTTGAAAAAATAGCAAAAGATACAGGCGCAAACTTTTTTGAAGCTGATTCTAAACAGAAGCTAATTGAGATCTATAAAGAGATTGATCAACTTGAAAAGAGTGATATTAAGGGAAACAGGTATGTTAAAAAGAGTTACTACTATATGTGGCCTTTGAGTATAGCTCTTTTGTTGATGGTTATTTTGCTTGTTGGTAGAAAAAGAAGGGGTTGGTAGATGCAGTTTTTATATCCTTATGTTCTGTTTTTACTGCTTTTGATTCCAGTATTGTGGATATTTTTAGGTAAAAGTAAAGATGCATTAAAAAACTATTTTACCCCGGAACTTTATGAAAAGATGGTTGCAAAAGGTGGTGGAATGAGCAGGCGTAGCCGTCAAGCTCTACTGCTTGCTAGTTTGGCACTTGGAATTGTAGCATTGGCTCGTCCTGTAATAGACAATGGTGAGATAAAGGTAAAAAGTGAAACAACTGATCTGGTTGTAGCATTTGATATATCAAGATCGATGTTTGCAGATGATGTTTATCCTAACCGTTTTTCGCTATCTCAAAGAAAGTTTTTTGATCTTCTTGAAAGTTTAAAAGATACTCGCATTGCAGTAATAGGTTTTAGCTCTCGCGCTTTTCTTGTGGCACCTTTGACAAGTGATTATGCATCTTTAAGATATTTGGTTAAGAATATGGGACTTGACTATATCTCTTTAAAGGGAACCGATATGATGGCTCCTTTAGAGGTTACAAAGAATCTTCTTAAAAACCGTACGAAAAAAGCACTTCTTATCTTTACTGATGGAGGAGATAAAAAGGATTTTTCTAAAGAGATTGATTTTGCAAAAAGAGAAGGAATTAAAGTTTTCATCTATGCTGTCGGAACTGATAAGGGGGGAGT
The DNA here is from genome assembly GCA_964524095.1 of uncultured Campylobacterales bacterium. Lineage (GTDB taxonomy): Bacteria > Campylobacterota > Campylobacteria > Campylobacterales > Hydrogenimonadaceae > Hydrogenimonas. The sequence continues at coordinate 5,941 of CAZGCF010000063.1, forward strand.
AATGAAAGTTGGCAGAGATGTTGTACGTGATGAGAATGGAGATGTAGTTATTACGCACCTAAATAGAGCTGTAAAAAGTTTGGCTGAGTCTAGCGGAGGTGTTTATAAAGAGTTCTCTTTTAAATCTGGCGATATGATGGAGTTAGCCACGATAATCAAGAAGAGTTTGAGTTCATCAAAAGTCAAAGAGGATGTAATAAGAGATAGAAAAGAGTTATTTAAAATCCCTTTGATGCTTGCAATAGTTCTTTTTCTTATGAGCTTCTCTTCACTTCCTAAATGGAGTAGAGTATGAAAAAAGTAATTTTTCTACTATCTCTTTTAGCACAATTTTTAAATGCATCAATCTTTGATTTTCAAACTCTAGATGAAGCAAAAAAGGCTTATGAAAGTGGTAATTATGAAAAATCTGCTGAACTTTACAAAAAGATTGCTAAAGATGGCAATGATGAGGCAAAATTTAATGCGGCAGATGCACTCTATAAAGCAGGAAAATATCAAGAAGCTCTGACACTTTTTAAATCTATCTCTTCAAAAAATCTGCAGTTTGAAAAGCTTCACAACTTGGGAAATTGCTATGCAAAGTTGGAAAAGTTTGATGATGCCATAAAGATGTATGAAGAGGCTCTTAA
>CAZGCF010000064.1:0-6569 GCA_964524095.1 uncultured Campylobacterales bacterium
GAACCCCCGACCTGCTGATTACAAATCAGCTGCTCTAGCCAACTGAGCTACACCGGCTTCTTTAAAATTGGAGTGCAATTCTAATATTTTTTTTCTCAAATGTCAAGGGTTTTTTGAAATTTTTTCAAATTTCTTCATCTTTTATATTTTAAAACTCTCTTCTTGTGTAACTCTTCTTTCTTTTTGCTTTTCGTATGAGATTTGCTTCATGCTGTATTTTCCCCTTAATTACAAGGGGTTCAATCTTATTTTCTTTTAGATCAAGTGTCAATCTTATAAAATCTTCAATTTTCTCAAAATAGCCATTATAAAGCTTTACCTTTTCACAACTATTTAACTTTTCTTGCGCCTTCACTATAAAATTAATATAATCATCATAACTGAACTCTTCATTCGTTACAAAGTTGACTACTCTGTTAAGGTATCTTTCTAATTCTCTTTTATAACGTGACTGAAGATACTTCTCTCTCTTTTTATCCAAAACATCCCTTTTATGAAAAAATATTTTTGAAAATTTTACCTGACTTTTCTTTATATTTACTATGTAATATGTGATGATGGATTGAAGAGTAATTTAGAAGAAGTAATTGAGTAGATTTTGTAGAGATATAAGACCGCTCATAGGAGCGGTAAAGAGTTATGCATTAGCTCGTCTTCTAAAGTTTCTGCCTTCACGACTGCTTCTACCATTTTGACTCTGGTTTCCACGATTGCTAAAGTTTCTGCCTCTATTCTGGCTTCTGCGTTGTTTAACAGGCTCTGATTTAATAGCAGGATCTGGATGGAACCCATCAATCATAACCTTTTCTATTGTTTTATTGGTAAATTTTTCTATTTTATGCAATAGATGCTTCTCATCTATACATACCAATGAACAGGCTTCCCCTGCATTTCCTGCACGACCTGTTCTTCCAATACGATGTACATAATCTTCTGCTACTTCAGGAAGATCAAAATTTACTACCTGACCAAGTCTGTCAATATCAATACCCCTTGCAGCAACATCAGTTGCAACCAATACACGAACACGACCATCTTTAAAAGCTTTAAGTGCTTTCATCCGTGCTGCTTGTGTTTTATTTCCATGGATAGATGTTGATGGTAAACCATCTTGAGCCAATCTTTTAGAAAGCTTATCGGCACCGTGCTTGGTACGAGTAAAGACCAAAACCTGCTGCCAATTATTTTTGCCTATAAGGTAAGAGAGAAGATCAGCCTTTTTTGATCTGTCAACAGGGTGAACAGTCTGCTTTATGCGATCTGCTGTTGTATTGTCTGCGGCTACTTTTATCATTACAGGATCTTGTAAAATAGATCTGCTCAATCTCTTTATCTCATTAGAAAATGTTGCTGAGAAGAGAAGACTCTGTTTAAAGTGTGGCAAGTCTGAAATTATTTTCTTTATATCATGTATAAATCCCATATCTAGCATTCTGTCTGCTTCATCAAGAACCAAGAACTCTACTCTGCTTAAATCGATATGACCCTGATTAATATGATCAAGCAGACGACCTGGGGTAGCAACAAGAATATCAACACCATTACGAAGAGCCCTTGTTTGCGGTTGAATGCTTACGCCGCCATAAATCTCAGTACTCTTTAATTTCAAATATTTACCATAAGTTCTTACACTTTGATGTACTTGAGCTGCAAGCTCACGGGTTGGTGTTAGAACAAGTGCTCTTACATACCTTTTACCACTTGGCATTTTAAGGCTAAGTTTTTGCAACATTGGAAGTGTAAAAGCTGCTGTTTTACCAGTACCTGTCTGAGCAGTTGCCAAAAGGTCTTTGCCATCTAAAATAGCAGGAATCGCTTCTACTTGAATAGGTGTAGCTTCACTATAGCCAACTTCTTTTATGGCACGCTCGATTTGTGGGTTTAGGTTTAAAGTCTTAAATGACATATCTTTTCTTTCTGTTTTTACCCGCACAAATATAGAAATATCTTGTCCGGTCTCGGGTTTAACAATGTGTTTATTTTGATTGGTGAGTAGTCTAAAGAAAGTTTTTTGCAGTACGTTTAGTTTACTCGCTCTAAAGAGCATTTAAAGATAGACCGAAGTATCTTTTGGTTAGCAGAAGTATAGCTGAAATTTACAAATATGTAAAGTATAAATAATTAAGCACACAAAAATATGAATATTGACTCAAATATCTTAATTAATATCAAATTTTTATAGAGTTAAAATTATCACGACCATCAAATAATTTAATTATATTTATGTTAATAATATCTTTTCTTAAATTTTGTTTATCAATATTCTATCATAGGAGTACATATGATCAATTTGATTGAGGGTTATTTAGGCGTTACAAACAATAGGAAAAAGAGCAAAATGCCTGCCAAACTAGACTATTGGCAAAGTGCTACCGGCTTATTCCTAGGGCTTTTTATGTGGGCACATATGTTTTTTGTTTCGACTATACTTATAAGTAAAGATGTGATGTATAGCGTAACAAAAATGTTTGAAGGAAGCTTTATTTTTGGTGAAGGTAAACCAATAATAGTGGGTGTTATGGTATTTTTTGTATTTGTGATCTTTATAGTACACGCAATGTTGGCATTAAGAAAATTTCCTATCAACTACAGACAGTATCAAATTCTTAAAACACATACAGTTGCACTAAACCATGATGATACAAAACTTTGGTTCATACAGGTGTTTACCGGTTTTGCTATGTTCTTTTTAGGCTCTGTACATCTATATATTATTATGATGAATCCTGAAAAAATAGGACCTTACGCTTCAGCAGACAGAGTTGTTAGCGACTTTATGTGGCCATTATATATTTTACTTCTTTTAGCTGTAGAGCTACACGGATCTATCGGTCTTTACAGATTAGCAGTAAAGTGGGGCTGGTTTGATGGTAAAAATGCCAGAGAGACACGTAAAAAGCTAAAAAAAGCAAAAATGTATATAACCGTTTTCTTTTTAATTCTAGGATTTACAACTTTAGCCGCATATATAAAAATAGGAATTGAGCATAAAGACAGATATGGAGAACACTATAAACCTCAAACAGTATCTAAGTTAATCAAGACCAATAAGGGATGGAGTTAAGATATGACAATAAACTATTGCGACGCGTTAATTATAGGTGGCGGACTTGCAGGTTTAAGAGCTGCAGTAGCAACACAAGAGAGTGGTTTAAAAACAATTGTATTATCATTGGTACCGGTAAAACGTTCACATTCAGCAGCTGCACAAGGTGGAATGCAAGCAAGCTTAGGTAACTCTAAGATGGGTCAAGGCGACAATGAGGATGTACATTTTGCCGACACTGTAAAAGGTAGTGATTGGGGGTGCGATCAAAAAGTTGCAAGAATGTTTGTTCATACTGCACCAAAAGCTATTAGAGAGTTGGCAACTTGGGGTGTACCTTGGACTAGGATCAGAAAAGGTGAGCATGAGGCGGTCATAGATACAAAAAAGACCACTATTATTGAAGATGATGAGGCTCACGGATTAATTGCTTCAAGAGATTTTGGAGGCACCAAAAAGTGGAGAACCTGCTACACATCAGATGCTACAGGTCATACTATGCTATTTGCTGTTGCAAATGAAGCACTTAAACATGAAGTTGATATTCGCGACAGAAAAGAGGTTATCTCATTAATTCATAAAAATAGAAGATGCTATGGTGCAATAGTAAGAGATCTTATTACAGGAGAGATTGAAGCTTATGTAGCAAAAGGTACTTGTATAGCTACAGGCGGTTATGGAAGATTGTATAAAACAACTACTAACGCAGTAATATGCGAGGGGACTGGACAAGCTACTGCTTTAGAAACCGGTGTAGCAACTTTAGGTAATATGGAGGCAGTACAATTTCATCCAACCCCTATTGTTCCATCTGGCATACTTCTTACTGAAGGTTGTCGTGGTGATGGCGGAGTTTTAAGAGATAAAGATGGTTATAGATTTATGCCTGATTATGAACCAGAGAAAAAAGATTTAGCCTCTAGAGATGTTGTTAGCAGACGTATGATGGAGCATATAAGAAAAGGTAAAGGGGTTCCATCTCCATTTGGTGATCATTTATGGCTTGATATATCTATTCTTGGAAGAGAGCATATAGAGAAGAACTTAAGAGATGTTCAAGAGATCTCTATAACATTCAATGGAATAGATCCAGCCGATGAAGGTCCTAAAGGTTGGATGCCTGTTAGACCTGCACAACACTACTCAATGGGTGGAATAAGAACTGATGAGAGAGGAGAGTCTCAGCAGTTGGCAGGTCTATTCTCTTGTGGTGAAGCTGCATGCTGGGATCTTCACGGTTTCAACAGACTTGGCGGTAACTCTGTATCAGAAGCGGTTGTCTCTGGAATGATAGTTGGAAGATATTTTGCTGATTACTGTTTAAATAATGAAATAGATATTGATACCGATACCATCAAAAAAGCTATAAAAAAAGAGGAAGATTATATAGATGAGATCCTCTCACGCAAAGAGGGAGAAAATATATTTGCAATCAAAAAGAGAATGCAAGAGATTATGGATGAAAAGGTCGGTATTTTTAGAAACGGTAAAGATCTTCAAGATGCGGTAGATGAGCTTCAAGAGCTTTTAAGACGTAGTAAAAAAGCAGTAGTAAAAAGCAAAATAAAGTCGGCAAACCCTGAGCTCGAAGAGGCTTATAGAGTACCAAAAATGTTAAAACTGGCAATTTGTGTTGCGTATGGAGCACTCTTACGAACAGAGTCTCGTGGTGCCCACTATAGAGAAGATTATCCAAAACGTGACGATGTTAACTGGCTAAAAAGAACAATTACACGTTGGCCAGATAGCGAAAGTACTCTTCCTGAAGTAACCTATGAAGATATTGACATAATGAGCATGGAGATTCCTCCTGCCTTTAGAGGTTATGGTAAAAAGGGAATGATTATAGAAAATGAGCTATCTGCAAAAAGACAAAAAGAGATTGATGAGATAGTAGAGAGAATGAAAAAAGAGGGTAAAGATAGATATGAAATACAAAGAGCATTGATGCCTTTTGAATTACCAAATGAGTATAAAGAGAAAAATGAGAGATTAGGAGTTGGATATGAGTAATACAAAAAAGGGTAGAGAGTTAACTTTTTCTATTTTAAAGTTTAATCCGCAAGATAAAAACTCAAAGCCGGGTTTCGTTGAGTATAAAATAGAAGAGACAGATGGAATGACTGTCTTTATTGCTCTAAACTATATTCGTGAAAATCTTGATCCAGATTTGGCATTCGACTTTGTATGTAGAGCCGGAATTTGCGGCTCGTGCGGAATGGTAATTAACGGCAAACCAAAATTGGCTTGTAGAACATTAACCTCAGATTTTCCTGATGGAAAGATTCAATTAATGCCAATGCCTGCATTTGAGTTGATTAGAGATCTATCTGTAAATACAGGCAAATGGATGGACAATATGAGCAAAAAAGTTGAGTCTTGGATCCATTCTCAAGAGAAGCATGATATTAATGCTATTGAAAAACCTATAGATCCTGATATTGCCGATGAAACTTTTGAACTTGACCGATGCATAGAGTGCGGTATTTGTGTCTCATCTTGTGCAACTGCATTAATGAGACCAGACTTTATTGGACCTGCAGGATTAAATAGGATAGCTAGATTTGCAATCGATCCATATGATGAAAGAGATGAAGAAGATTTTTATGAACTTATAGGCGATGATAATGGAATTTTTGGTTGTATGAGTCTTCTTGCTTGTGAAGATCACTGTCCAAAAGAGTTACCTTTGCAAGAAAAGATTGCATACTTAAGAAGAAAAATGGTATCAACCAAATAAAAAGGATCAGCCATGTCAAAAAAATTAATTCTAATCATTGGGGCACCAGGTGCTGGTAAAACTACAGATAGTCGCCTTATCGCACAAAGACATAATGGTGATATAACAGCCTTTTCAATAGGAGAAATTTTAAGAGAAGAGGTAAAAAATGGTACTGCCATAGGTAAAATTGCACAAAAATATATGCAAAAGGGTGAACTCGTCCCTAGCGAAGTCATAATGTATGAAATATTTGGCAAAATCAAAAAAGCACCTACAAATATTGTTTTGGTTGATGGTCTTCCTAGAGGACTTAACCAAATGAGAGCTTTAGGAGATACTCTACATAACGATAAAGATGTAGAACTTGTAGCCGTTATAGAGATTCGTGTAAAAGAGGAGACAGCAAGAAAAAGGGTTTTAGGAGATAATCCTACTCAAGAAGAGATAGAGCTGTTTGAGAAAAAGATGAAAATCTATAATGATCTAATAGCTGAAATTGAAAACCATTACAAAGAGCTAAATTTATTAACAATTATAGATGGAGAAGAGCAACCAGAAAAAGTTGTTGAAAATATTGACAATTTCCTGAAAAGAAAAATTGCTAAATTTGGATAAGCTACCAACTTAGGTAGCTTACCTAATTTGTAAAAAAATAAATAAGGTTTTAACTATGTTGAAAAAAATAACTTCATTAACATTAGGTATCTCTTTTTTGATAATGACATATACTGGTATTATGCTCTTTATTGCACTATTTTTAAGGTAACTAACTAGAGGTTTCCAATTATAGTAAATATGAAG
>CAZGCF010000065.1:0-6527 GCA_964524095.1 uncultured Campylobacterales bacterium
ATGCTCACCACCGTGTAGCAGTGATGTAAGAGGTTGACCATTTCTAATATAAAGTCCACCTACACCTTTTGGTCCATGAAACTTATGTGCTGAAAAGCTCATAAAATCAACACCAGCTTTAATTACATTGATAGGAATTTTGCCAACCGCTTGAACTCCGTCTGTATGAAAAAGAACCCCTTTCTCTTTACATATTTCAGAGATCTCTTCTACCGGGAAAATCGCTCCTGTCTCATTGTTTGCCCACATAATAGATACTAGAGCAGTTTTATCGGTGATGAAATCACGAACAGTCTCTGCATCAACTACACCATCATTATTTACAGGCAAATATGTAACTCTAACACCTTGCTCTTCTAACCATCTGCAAGTTGCAGTTACTGAAGGGTGTTCAACCTCTGTTGTAATAATATGGTCTTTGTCGCCATTTTTAATAAGATCAAAATAGACACCTTTAAGTACCCAGTTATTTGACTCAGTAGCACAAGATGTGACAACGATGTCATCTTCATCACGTGCACCGATTGCCTCATACATTTGATCCATAGCTTTACGCAAAGCTGGATGGCACTCGGTTCCAAAATCGTGAAGTGAATTTGGGTTTCCATAGATTTGTGTAAAGTATGGATCCATTGCTGCTTTTACTTCAGGATCAACAATAGTTGTTGCATTGTTGTCAAGATAGACTTTCATCATAATATTAACTCCTAAATCCTAATTAGGACAAATTTTGTCTTAATTAACTTGTCGTCATCATAAATCAAGTTTGTTAAATATTTGCTGAATTGAGAAAAGTAAGTATTTGATGAGGTGTTTGCGGAAAGCATAATTATACATTAAATTGCTTAATGGTTTTTAAGAGCTTTTTACATATAATCGCACTCTTTTTCTCAAACTTCTGTAAATCATCAGTGATTTTAATCATTTTCAACTTTAAAAGGGTTTAAATTATGTTTGCACAACTTCTAAAAGCCTATAGCGGGCATAGTGTTAAGAATGATGTTCTTTCTGGTGCTGTAGTTGCAATTGCACTTGTTCCGGAAGCAATAGCATTCTCGTTAATAGCAGGAGTCTCTCCTCTTGTTGGGCTATATACAGCTTTTCTTTTAGGGCTTATTACAGCTCTTTTTGGCGGAAAGCCTGGGATGATAAGCGGTGCAACAGGAAGTGTTGCTGTTGTTATGGTCTCTCTTGTTGCTACACATGGTGTTGAGTATCTCTTTTTTGCAACTGTGTTAACGGGTTTACTTCAAGTCGCTTTTGGATTGATGAAGCTTGCAAAGTTTATTCGTCTGGTTCCTCAACCTGCAATTTTGGGATTTGTAAATGGTCTTGCCATTATTATTGCTTTAGCGCAGTTGCCAATGTTTGAAGGAGAAGGGCCTGTTATGTACTTCTTGGTATTTGCAACTATGGCTACAATGGTAATTTTGCCTAAAATTACAAAAGCAGTACCTGCTGGTTTGGTAGCAATTATTGTACTTAGTCTTGTTACTATTATCTTTGATCTAGATACAAAGCGTGTTGCAGACCTTGGAAATATTGCCGGAGATCTTCCAAGCTTTCACTTACCTGATGTACCTTTAAATCTTGAGACACTTAAAATTGTATTGCCATACGCATTTATAATGGCGGCAGTAGGATTGATCGAGTCTCTTTTGACACTCTCTGTTCTTGATGAGATGAGTGGAGAGAAGGGTAATGCAAACAAAGAGGCAGTTGCACTTGGTGCAGGTAATGCAACTTGTGGAGTTTTTGGTGGTATGGCAGGTTGTGCAATGATAGGGCAGAGTATCATCAACTACACATCTGGCGGGCGTGGAAGACTCTCTGGTGCTACAGCAGCAATTTTACTCATTCTCTTTGTTGTCTCTTTGAGTGAGTATATTGGGCAGATTCCTATTGCAGTATTGGTTGGTATTATGTTTATGGTTAGTGTAGAGACATTTGAGTGGGCAAGTATAGACAGGTTACGCCGAATGCCTAAAACAGATGCTTTTATTCTTATTACTGTTACGATAGTTACAATATTTACCGATTTGGCTATGGCAGTAATCATTGGTGTAATTATTTCTGCTCTTGTTTTTGCTTGGCAACATGCAAGAGTCTATACCAGAACTTATAGTGAAGGTAGAAGAAAAATCTATGAGTTTGATGGTCCACTCTTCTTTGGTTCTGTACAGGGATTTTTAGATCAGTTTGATGTAGCAAATGATCCTGATGAGGTTGTCATGGACTTTAAACGTACAAGGGTCATGGATTCAAGTGGTGTTGAGGCTATTGACAAGATTACAAAGCGTTATGAGGAGGCAAATAAGAAGTTGACAATACGCCATCTAAGTGATGATTGTAAAAAGCTTCTCAAAGCGGCTGGAAAATATTGTACATATGAAGAGGATGATCCAACATATAAAGTTGCAGTCAACCATGAAGAGTATCAAAAAGTTTATGGATAGTTTAAGTTTTATAAAATCAGATTTGAATACAATATCAGTAAGTTTTTAAAAAGGGAGTCTTATGTCTGTAGGTAAAACGCTTGGGGTTATATTTGTGGTTGGATTTATTGTAATGCAGTTGATACCTGTTGAACGTAGCAATCCAAAAACAGACCCAGCTTTGGAGATTAAAGCACCGGCTGATGTCAAAGCAGTTTTTAAACGATCTTGCTATGATTGTCACTCAAATGAGACAAAATGGCCGTGGTACAGTAACATTGCTCCTATGAAGTGGTTTATTGCAAGAGATGTAGAGGTGGGGCGTCAATGGCTTAATTTCAGTGAGTGGGAGAGTTATGATGAAGAGAAGAAAAAGAAGTTAAAAGAGATGATCTTTACAGCAGTTGGACTTGCAATGCCACTTGGAATGTATGTGCAGGCTCACCCAGAAGCAAAACTCTCTGCAAAAGATCGTGAAATCATCCGTAACTGGACTGGCTTGACTCCTGAAGATGTTATGAACAATCCAAAAAGGCGGCTTTATTGATTAAAGCTGTCTTGTATCTTCATATACTCTCTGCTACAGCTTGGGTAGGTGGCTCTTTATTGCTCTTTGCACTGGGTATATTGTTAAGAGATAAAGAGGCTCAAAGAAAAGTCTATGCTCATTTGGGTCCTATCTATGGATATTTTGAGACATTTTGGCTGATATTGCTTTGGATAACTGGCTTAATAATGTTTTCATACTTTGGAATTTATGATGTTATGATCAATGCATCTGACTCTGAACTTGCAATTTTGATGAATACAAAACTTGCATTAGTTGCTATTTTAACCTTGCTTACAATTATTCATATGGTAATAGCATTCAAAACACATACAATAGAGCGTACACCATTTCAAAACTTCATCTCTCGCGGAAGCTCTATGATGATTTTTCTCTTAAATCTAATTATTGTCTGGTATGCTATTGGTATAAGAGATCTCTTTTAATATGTCACAATTGTGTCACTAGATACTCTATTTCAGTCAATTTGTGACATATTTGTGAGTATTTTTTTTATAGCCTAAAAAGTCATTTTTGCATATTATTTCAATACCAAAACAACTTGGTGCCTACTCCTGATAACTTGCTTGGAAGAGTGGTAACCGGAGCCTCTCCTCTTTCCTCCCTAGGCTTCGGCTTCCACTCTTCTTTTTTGGTTAAAAAAGTAAAGATAAAAGATATAAAGATATAATGATGCTAAAAGAGATTCTAAAACGTGATGGTTCTAAAGAGCCTTTTGCTCCATATAAAATAGAAGATGCTATAAAAGCGGCTTTTAAAAGTCAAAATACTCAATATGACGATACAATTTTCTTTAATGTTTTAGAGCGTTTAAAAAGTAAACGTATTGCGGCGGTGGAAGATATTCAAGATATGATCGAACAGGAGCTTTTTAAAGCTCGCTATTTTGAAGTTATGCGTGCTTTTATGATCTATCGCCATACTCATAAAATGCAGAGAGAGCATATTTATGGGCTTACAGAAGATACAACTTTTATAAGTACAACTGAAACAATAGAAGAGTATATAGGCAAAAGTGACTGGCGAATAAATGCAAACTCAAATACAGGCTACTCTCATGCAGGACTTATAAACAATACCGCAGGGAAAGTAATTGCCAACTATTGGCTTGATAAGGTTTACTCTAAAGCTGAAGGGTATGCTCATAGAAATGGAGACTACCATATTCACGACTTAGATTGCCTTAGCGGTTATTGTGCCGGGTGGAGTTTAAGGGTTCTACTTGATGAGGGGTTTAATGGTGTAAGAGGGCGTGTTGAGAGTCGTCCTCCAAACCATTTTAGAGAAGCTTTGGGGCAAATGGCAAACTTTTTGGGTATTTTGCAAAGTGAGTGGGCTGGCGCACAGGCTTTTAGTTCATTTGATACATACCTTGCTCCATATGTTTTTAAAGATAAACTTAAATATGCTGAGATAAAAAAAGCGATTCGCAGTTTTATTTATAACCTAAATGTTCCTGCTAGATGGGGGCAATCTCCATTTACAAATATAACGATTGATTGGACTGTTCCTAAAGATTTGCAAGATCAGATCCCAACACGAAATCAGCAGCATCTTTTTAAGGGTGTAGATGATGAAGAGTTGATTCGCATAGCAAAAGAGCGCGATCCTTCTATTAAGTCGCTTGAAGAGTTGTGTTATAAACATTTTCAAAGAGAGATGAATCTCATCAATCGTGCCTATTATGAGGTAATGACAGAGGGTGACAGTACAGGTCAGCCTTTTACCTTTCCTATTCCTACTGTCAATATTACAGAGGATTTTGATTGGTATGGAGAGAATACCGATATACTTTTTGAGAATACTGCAAAGATAGGCTCTTCATACTTTCAAAATTTTATTGGGAGTCAGTACATTAAAGATGAAAATGGAAATCTCATTCCCAATGAAGAGGCATACAAGCCAGGGCATGTTAGAAGTATGTGTTGCAGACTTCAGTTGGATCTGCGTGAACTTTTAAAAAGAGGCGGTGGTCTTTTTGGAAGTGCTGAGATGACTGGTAGTATAGGTGTTGTGACAATAAATATGGCACGTCTTGGTTATCTCTATAAGGGAGATAAAAGGGCTCTTCTTACTCGGTTGGAAGAGCTTATGGATATGGCATCATCAACGCTTGAGAAAAAGAGAGTATTCATTAAAGAGCTTTATGATCGTGGATTCTTTCCATATACAAAACGATATTTACCAGGGTTTGATAATCACTTTTCTACCATTGGTGTTAATGGTATGAATGAGATGATTCGTAATTTTACAAATGATAAAGATAATATAGCAACATTAAGTGGTCAAAAGTTTGCTATAGAGATTTTAGATTTTATGCGTGAAAGATTGAAATTTTATCAGGAAAAGACAGGCAACTTATATAATTTGGAAGCAACTCCTGCAGAGGGAACAACCTACCGTTTTGCTAAAGAGGATAAAAAACGGTATCCAGATATTATTCAAGCTGGAGAGGGGGAACATATATACTATACTAATTCATCGCAACTTCCAGTTGATTGGACTGAAGATCCATTTGAAGCTCTTGAATTGCAAGATGAACTGCAGTGTAAATATACAGGTGGAACAGTACTGCATCTGTATATGAGAGAGCGAATAAGCTCTGCAGAAGCGTGTCGCAATCTTGTTAAAAAGGTTATTACCAATTTTAGATTGCCTTACATCACTGTGACACCTCTTTTTTCTGTATGTCCAAAGCATGGATATATACCAGGAGAGCATGAGTATTGTCCAAAGTGTGATGAAGAGCTATTAACTCAATATCAGGAGGCAAAAGATGCATCGTAGAGAAGAGATATTGAAAGAGTTGGAGTCTAAACGTACTAAGTGTATTGTTTATACTCGCGTTATGGGCTATCATAGACCAGTAGAGAGCTTCAATATTGGTAAAAAAGGTGAACATCGCCAAAGGAAAAAATTCATTGAACGATAAAATCATTTACGATATTACACCATTTACGCATATTGACTACCCAGATAAACTTGCGGCAATTGTATGGTTTTGTGGATGCAATATGCGCTGTATTTATTGCTATAACAGTGATATAGTTTTTGCAAAAAGAGGTGAATATTCTAGTGGTGATCTTTTTGAATTTTTAAAGAGACGGATCAATCTGCTTGATGGAGTTGTATTGAGTGGAGGAGAGCCAACTCTACATAACCTTGTTCCAATATGTAAAGAGATCAAGAGGATGGGATTCTCAATCAAGCTTGATACAAATGGGCTAAACCCTGAATCTATTAAAGAGCTTGTTGAGTTGAAGTTAGTAGATTATATAGCTCTAGATTTTAAAGCAAGGAATGGAAAGTTTGGTTATATAACTGGATCAAGTAGATTTAATAAATTTTCTGAAACATTGAGTTTTTTAATTAGTAAAAGTTTTAACTTTGAGGTTAGAACAACAGTCCATCCAGATTTATTGCAACCGGAAGATATAAATAAAATGATGGAAGATTTAAAATCGTATGGCTATAAAGGTACTTACTATCTACAAAGTTTTATAAAAACTGAAAATAAAAGGAGG